>NZ_JBSFZS010000045.1:0-60229 GCF_053600395.1 Streptomyces sp. NPDC005070
CAGTTGAACACGTGACCGTGGAGATCGGTCGTCCCCATCACCGTCAGCTCGTACCGCTTCACCGGCCGGCCCCCCCACCCCCCCCCCCCCCCCCCCCCCCCCCCCCCCCCCCCCCCCCCCCCCCCCGCCCCCCCCCCCGCGACCCCACCGCCACCCCCCCCCCGAGCCGGCCCCCCCCCCCGGCCCCCGGGGCGCCCCCCCCCACCACCCGAAGGCCAGGGTCGGGCATGGACGGCCGGAAGGGAACAGGTGCTCTAGGACGGAGGCTTGAGGAAGTCCCGCGCGGGCAGGGCGTGGTCGACGACGCGGGTGTCGCCGATCCAGCCGTAGAAGCCCTGACCGAAGGTCTCGTCGAACTGGGTGGCACCGATGACGAAGGGCTTGCCGAGTGTCGCGATCCCGGTGGACGGCTGTGCGGGGTTGCGGGCGATCTTCGAGCCGTCGACGTAGAGGACGGTGCGGCGGCCGTCGTTCACTACGGCGACATGCGTCCAGCGGCCGACCGGGAGCGCGTGACTCCACGAGGTCGGGTCGGCGTCCTGCCGCTCCGGATACACGACGAACTGCAGGAACCGCTCCGGCGACAGATTGAGGCTGCAGGTGGGCTCCAGCGGAGACCAGCCGGTCGTCTTTCCCGCGTCGCCGTTGCGGCCCTCCCAGCTCAGGATGCCCATCCAGGCGTGATCGCCCTCGAAGGGATCCGGCAGTTTGACGAACGTCTCGATGGTGTAGCCCCGCGTGAACTTCGCGCTGTTCAGGACGGCCCCGGCCCGCGTCGTGAGGATGGCGCCGCGGTCGGGGCTCTTCCCGCCGTCGAAACGGAGGCTGGCGTGGGCGGGCTGGCCCGGGTGGTGGTCCGCCGACCAGGTCAGGACGGCCGGGCCGCTCGCGTGCAGCCGGCTCACGGTCAGGTCGTTCCCGTGGCCGGTGAGGTCCCGTACGACCGTGCCGTCCTCGACAGGAGCACCCGGCACCGTCCCGGAGCCGTCGAAGCGCCAGTAGGCCACCGTGCCGTGCGGCATCACGGCGGAGGCGGGGCGCGGCTTCGGCGGGACGACGGGCGCGAAGCCCTCGAAACGCTCGTCGAAGTCGATGCGCAGGCCGAACCGGTCGACAGGACCGGTCAGTTCGATCGTCTCGGCCTCCAGCGGAGTCCGCTTCCCCGGGTCGCGGGCGAGGAACCACGGCGCGAACGTCTCCACGTCGATGACGCCTCTGGCCAGGTCGAAGGAGTAGGTCCGGATCATCCCGGCGCCGCCGTAGTAGCGGTCCTGGTAGTTGGTGATGTGGACGTGGACATCGTTGTCGTCGTCGTTGGTCAGGACCGTGCGCCCGGGTGGCCAGTAGTGGCCGCCGAGGGCGAGGAAGATCTGGTCGTTGCCGCGGACGAGCCCGTCCCACAGGCGCTCGCCGTTGTCGGAGAGCTGCGCCCTGCCGTCGTCGTCCGACCACGCGATGTCGTGTGTGGTGAGCACGGCGGGAAGCGTCGGATGGGCGTCCAGGACACCCTGGGCCCAGCGCAGTCCCTTGTCCGACACTCTCCAGTCCAGGGCGAGCACCAGCCACTCCCGGCCGGCGGCGCGCAGCACGTGGTAGCTGTTGTAACCGTCGGGGGAGGCACCGCGGAAGGTGGGCATGGAGGCGTAGCGCTCGGGGCCGAACGCGGCCAGGTAGGCCGTGTCTCCGCGCTGGTCGTCGGTGGACGAGGGGATGTCGTGGTTGCCGGCCAGGACGCTGTAGGGGACCTTGCCGTGCAGGGTGCGGAAGGTGTCGGCGGCGCGTCCGATCTCGTCCTCGGTGCCGTGTTCGGTGACATCGCCGAGGTGCGTCATGAAGGCGATGTTGGCCTCGGCCCGCTCCGCGACGAGGTACCGGAAGGTCTCCCGCAGCGGCTCCGGGTCCGCGCTGTCGGCGTCGAAGAGGTACTGCGTGTCGGGAAGCACGGCCAGCGTGAAGCGCGGGCTCTCGGTGTCGAACCGGCCTCCCCCGCCCGTGGTCGCGGCCCGTGCCGGGGCCGTCTCGAAGGCCGCCGTCGCCGCGCCGGCCGCCGGGACGGCGACCGCCGCGCGCAGCAACGCCCTTCTGTCCGGCCCGTTCTGCTGTCCTGCCGTGCCCATGTGCCCTCCAGGTGAGCGGGATCGCTGTCAGGGGGCACGGTGGTGACCGGCCATGACCGGGCAGTGGCAGTGAGCTGAACGACGCGTTGTGTTCGCCGCACGATTGGCGTCCGGCACGCCGGCGCGACGGACGGCCGGATCGCGCACACATTCCGCACCGCCGGAACGCCCCCTCACAGCAAGGGAGTTGATAGAAAGGATCATCGATCCGCGTCCCGCCACTCCCACAAGGAGCCCGATGTGACCGTCACCGCCGACGACATCTACGCGATGGCCCCCTACGCCAGGACCCTGGGCGTTCGCTTCACGACTCTGTCCGCCGAGGGAGTGGACGCCGAACTCGATTTCGTGCCCGAACTGTCCACCGCGGGAGGCGGGTTGCACGGGGGCGCGCTGATGGGCCTGGCCGACGTCGCCTCGGCGGTGTGCGCCGCGCTGAACGGCCCGGCGGGCGCGGTCCCCGCCACCACCACCTCGACCACGCACTTCCTGCGGCCGGTACGCGAGGGAGCCGCGTACGCGAAGGCCCGCGTGCTGCGGGTGGGACGCGACACTGCGGTCGTGGAATGCGACATCGAGGACGACGGCCACCGGCTCTGCACCCGGGTCACCCAGACGGTGAGCATTCGCGTGCCGCGCGGCTGAAGCGGCCCGGCGACGGCCCAGGGCCCCGACCGGCTCGCACTCCCGATCAGGGCCCTGTAGGTGAAGTCCGTCTCAGCCGTTCGGCCGGAGGGTCCAGATGACCGTCATCTCGCCGGTCACCGCGCCGTCACCGCGCTGGATGGCGATGGCGACGGGGAACTCGGGGCGCTGACCGGCGTCGAGCTCCGCGACGACGTCGGCGGCGGGCCGCCCGAGCGTGGCGGTGGCCGTGACGGGGCCCATCGCGAGCTTCTTGTACGCGATCTCGGCGCTGACCGCGAGCGGCACGGCGCGGGAGAGCTGGTCCCCGAAGGCGGCGAGCACGATGGCCCCGCTCGCCGACTCCCCCAGCGTGAACATGGCGCCGGCGTGCGGTCCGCCGACATGGTTGTGGAAGTCGCCCTGGTCCGGGAGCGCCACGACGGCCTTCTCCGGAGTGGTCTCCACGAACTCGAGGTTCAGGGTCCGGGCCATCGGCACGGTCGCGGCGAGCATCTCGCCGATCGTCATCTGGTCTGCGCTCATACGACGATGTTACCCATGGGTAGCAACCCTTGGCCAGCCCCCTGACCTGGCGCCGAAGTCGATCAGTCCTTGCACAGGCGGAGCCGCACTCCAGTACAGGCCTGACGAAACGCGGTGACAGAAACGTTTCACAGGCGCCACTGACGTGACGGCCCATGCGGCCACGACAGCAGGCGCCCGGAGGCGAGCGGAACCCGCGGGGACGGACCCGCAGGAACACCGGGCGCCTCCCCGTCCGACGGCGACCCGCGCGGCGGAGCCGTCGAGCAGCCGACCGTCCCCGGCTGGAAGGTCGTCGTCAACCCCGAGTGGGGCACAGCCTTCGACGTCCCCGCGGACTGGGAGGCGGCCTCGCCGGGCACGTCGACCGGGTTCGAGAAGCACGACGCGAAGGCCGACGACAAACCGCTGATCACCGGGAGCGTCGCCTGGGCCAGGTCCGAGAACACGCCCCGGAAGGGGAAGTGCGCGAGCGACGGCAAGGCCGTCACGTTCGGATTCAGGAACTCCGCGGGCGACTTCGTGGCGTGGAATCTCTACGGAGCCACCGGCGTGCGGGACGAGATCCCGACGCGACCATTCTGAGGTTCCTGAGCACCGTGCGTCTGCACGGTGACCCGACGGGGGCCTGAGCCGGGACCGGTGGGCGTCAAGGACGGAGACCCGAGCACGGCCTGAGCCGGCATCAGATGCGGTGCGAGCGGGCATCAGATGCGGTGCGAGCCGGGATCAATGGGACAAGTGGCCTGACGGCGCGGTCGTTTCGGGGACCGCCGTGGCACCCGGGTCACAGGCCCCTCTATCGTTACCAGCCATGTGGCCAGGACAGCAGCCGCCCGGGGGCGAGCAGAATCCGCAGGACCAGAACCCGTATCAGCAGCCGGGTTACCAGCAGCCGAATCCGTACCAGCAGCCGGGATACCAGCAGCCGGGGTACCCGCAGCCCGGCCCGTACGGACAGCAGCCGGGGCAGCCTCAGTGGGGAGCGCCGTCGGATCCCCTCGGCTCGCCCCAGGTGCCCGGCGGCAACGGCGGGGGCGGTGGCGGTAACAGGACGAAGATCACCGCGATCGTCGCGGCCCTTGCCGTCGTGATCGCCGCCGGGGTCACCGGTTACCTCGTCCTGGGCGGAAACGGCGACTCGGACGACAAGGCCGGCGGGGACACGTCCAAGTCCCCGAAGGCGTCGGCGTCCACGTCGGCGAGCGCGAGCGCGAGCGAGGCCGACCCGCGCGGCGGCGACGACGAGAAGGCGACGATCGCCGGCTGGAAGGTCGTGGTGAACCCGAAGTGGGGCACCGCGTTCGACGTGCCGCCGGACTGGAACGTCAGCACTTCCGGCACCTTCATCGGCTTCGAGGACGACAAGAAGGGCGACGGCTCCGTGCTCATCGGCATGTCCGCGCCCGCGTTCCTCAAGGAGAAGTGGTGCTCGTCCGACGCGAACAAGGACGGCCGCACCGAGGACACCTCGCTCGCCGCCGCGGGCACCAAGGGCCAGAGCGGCGCCAAGAACACGGACGACGTGGCGCGCAACGACTCCGCGTGGTGGGTCTTCGGCGGCTACACCGATCAGAAGAACGCTTCGAAGAAGCTGCTGAAGATCGGCAAGCCCGAGGCGTACACCACGGCCGCGGGCATCAAGGGCAGCGTCGCGACGACGTACTCCAAGGGTGTCCCCAAGAAGGGCAAGTGCGACTCCGACGGCAAGGCGACCACCTTCGCCTTCAAGAACTCGGCGGGCGACTTCGTGTCCTGGACGCTCTACGGCGCCAAGGGTGTCTCGGAGGAGATCCCGGACGCGACCGTGAAGAAGATCCTCGGCACCGTACGGCTGCACGGCGACCCGACCGGGTCCTGAGCCCGAGCGGGCGCCGCGGAGACCGGCTCACGGGGGTGAATACCCGCAAGGGTGCAGGTCATGGGTTTGGCAAGTCGGGCACCGGGCGGCGATAGTCTCCCGGTGACCTCAGCCGCCGACCGCGCCCGACCCTCCCGCCGCCCCTCCTGGGCGGGCCGGAACTACACCCTTCTGACGGCCGCCGCCGTCGTCACCAACCTGGGCAGCCAGGGCGCGCTGATCGCCGCCGCGTTCGCGGTGCTCGCCGCGGGCGGCGACGGAGGCGACATCGGCTTGGTGGCCGCGGCACGGACCGTGCCGCTGGTGCTGTTCCTGCTGATCGGCGGAGCCGTCGCGGACCGGCTGCCGCGGCACCGGGTGATGGTCGCCGCCAACGCCCTCAACTGTGTGTCGCAGGCGGCGTTCGCCGTACTCGTCCTCTCCGGCGAGGCACGGCTGTGGCAGATGATGCTGCTGTCCGCGCTCGGCGGCACCGGGCAGGCCTTCTTCAACCCGGCCGCCGAGGGCATGCTCATGTCCTCGGTCCGCGGGGAGCAGGCGAGCCGCGCGTTCGCGATGTTCCGGATGGCGATGCAGGGTGCGGGTGTCGGCGGCGCGGCCCTGGGCGGCGCCCTGGTGGCCGTCATCGGACCGGGCTGGGTGCTCGCCGTGGACGCCGTGGCCTTCGCGGCCGCCGGCGCGCTGCGTTCCTTCCTCGACGTCAGCCACATACCGCCGCGAGAACCGGGCGGCGGCCTCCTCGCCGATCTGCGCGACGGCTGGCACGAATTCGTCGGGCGTCCCTGGCTGTGGACGATCGTCGCGCAGTTCTCCGTCGTGGTCGCGGTCGTCGGAGCGGCTGACGCGGTCTACGGTCCGCTGGTCGCCCGGGACAGTCTGGGCGGGGCGGGACCCTGGGGCCTGGCGCTCGGCGCGTTCGGCGCCGGGACCGTGGGCGGCGCGCTGCTCATGACCCGCTGGAAGCCCCGTCGCCTGCTGCTCACGGGCACCCTGTGCGTCTTCCCGCTCGCGGCACCCGCCGCCGCGCTCGCGGTCCCCCTGCCGGTGGGACCGCTGTACGCGGTGATGTTCGTCAGCGGTCTGGCGATAGAGGTGTTCGGTGTGTCGTGGATGACGGCGCTCCACCAGGAGATCCCCGAGGACAAGCTCTCGCGGGTGTCGGCGTACGACTGGTTCGGTTCGATCGCGATGGTCCCGCTGGCCACGGCGCTGGCGGGTCCCGCGGAGCAGGCCTTCGGCCGGACGCCCGCGCTGTGGGGCTGCGCGACGCTCGTCGTGGTGGCCACGGCGGCCGTGCTGTGCGTCCCGGACGTCCGCAATCTGACGCGGCGGTCCCGGGCGGTGGCGCAGGGTGCTCCCGCCGCGGTGCCCGGCACGAAGCCGGCGTCAGCCGATGCCGAAGGACCCGCCGGGCGGCTCGGGTGACGGAACAGCGTCCTCGTCGCGCACCGGAGCGGCGCCCGCGATGAAGTCCCGCAGCGCGGGGCCGTGTTCGACGCGGGCAGGGAAGGCGTCGGCGGCGGTGCGCCGGGCCAGTGCCGCCGTGTCGAACGGCTGGTGGGAGGCCACGAGCACGGCGTTGCCGAAGCGCCGGCCGCGCAGCACGCCGGGTTCGGCGATGAGGGCGATCTCCTCGAACACGGTGGAGAACGTGGCGAGCTGGGAGCGCAGAAAGGCGAAGGGCGCCGCGTCCGCGAGGTTGGCGAGGTAGAAGCCGCCGGGGCGCAGCACACGCTCGGCGGCGCTCGCGTACGCGACGGACGTCAGGTGCGCCGGTACACGCGAGCCGCCGAAGACGTCCGCGATCAGGATGTCGGCGGAGGCGGGGGCGGCGGCTTCGATCCAGGCGCGGGCGTCGGCGTGGTGCAGTTCGATGCCCGAGCCGCCGGGCAGCGGCAGACACGCGCCGACCAGGGCCAGCAGGCCCTTGTCCGCCTCGATCACGTCCTGGCGTGAACCGGGCCGGGTGGCCGCGACGTAGCGGGGCAGGGTCAGCGCCCCGCCGCCGAGGTGCAGCACGTCCAGGGCGCGCCCCGCCTCCGCCACCGTGTCCAGCACGTGGCCGAGGCGCCGGGTGTACTCGAATTCCAGGTGCGTCGGTTCGTCCAGGTCGACGTACGACTGGGGTGCGCCGTCCACGGTCAGCAGCCAGGCCCGCTCGCGGTCCACGTCGGGCATCAGCTTGGCGGTCCCGTGATCCACGGCCCGCATCACGGGTATCGGCTCGTCCACGGGTCCATTGTGCGGTACCCGCGGCGCCGCGAACGGAGCAGGCCACAACGCCGCGGACAGGGCCTCCGCGGCACCGCGAACGGACCGGCCGGGGCACCCCCGACCGGGGCCGTGCCGGGCGAGGGGAAGCGGGGCCCGCCACATCGTGGCGGGCCCCGCTTCCCTGTCCGCGGCCGGGCGTCAGCCGACCGACGTCACCGTCCCGGCGCCGACCGTGCGGCCGCCCTCACGGATCGCGAAGCCGAGGCCCGGCTCCAGCGGCACCTCGCGCCCGAGCTCGACGGTCATGACGACCGTGTCGCCGGGCCGGGCGACGGCCGCCTCGCCGAGGTCGACGTCGCCGACCACGTCCGCGGTGCGGATGTAGAACTGCGGCCGGTACCCGGTGGAGACCGCTGTCGTACGGCCGCCCTCGCGCGTCGACAGGACGTACACCCGCGCCGTGAAACGGCTGCTGGGTACGACACTGCCGGGGGCGGCGGCGATGTGCCCGCGGCGTACCGCGTCGCGGGGCACCCCGCGCAGCAGCAGCGCCACGTTGTCGCCGGCCTGCGCCTCCTCCATCGGCTTGCCGAAGGTCTCCAGGCCGGTGACCACCGTGTCGACGCCCGCGCCGAGCACCTCGACCCGGTCGCCGACGTGGATCGTGCCGCGCTCCACGGCACCGGTGACGACCGTTCCGCGTCCGGTGATGGTGAGCACGTTCTCGACCGGCATCAGGAACGGCGCGTCGAGATAGCGCTCGGGCATCGGCACATAGGTGTCGACGGCGTCGAGCAGCGCGTCGATCGCCGCCGTCCACCGGGGGTCCCCCTCGAGAGCCTTGAGGCCGGACACCCGCACGACGGGCACGGAGTCGCCCCCGTAGCCCTGGGCAGAGAGCAGCTCGCGGACCTCCAGCTCGACCAGGTCCGTGAGCTCCTCGTCGCCCGCGTCGGCCTTGTTGAGGGCGACGACGATGTGGTCGACGCCCACCTGCCGGGCGAGCAGCACGTGTTCGGCGGTCTGCGGCATGATCCCGTCCAGCGCGGACACGACGAGGATCGCCCCGTCGAGCTGGGCCGCGCCGGTGACCATGTTCTTGACGTAGTCGGCGTGGCCCGGCATGTCCACGTGCGCGTAGTGCCGGGTGTCGGTCTCGTACTCGACGTGCGCGATGTTGATGGTGATGCCGCGCGCGGCCTCCTCCGGCGCCCGGTCGATCCGGTCGAACGGGACGAAGGTGCCGGAGCCGCGCTCGGCGAGGACCTTGGTGATGGCGGCGGTCAGGGTGGTCTTGCCGTGGTCGACGTGACCCATGGTGCCGATGTTCAGGTGCGGTTTGGTGCGCACGTAAGCCGTCTTGGGCATGGCGGTTCCTCGAAGCCTCTTCGGTGTCAGCGGAGCTGAGTGATGGCCCCGGCGCGTACCGGCCGGGACGGGGACCCCCAGGAGTGACCGACCCTCCCCCTGCGGGGTCCGCCGGACGATCCGGGAAGGGTCAGCTTCGGGCGCCGTCGACGGCTGCCGTGATGATCTGGACGGCAGCCTTCGGCGCATCCGCGACTGCGGATGCTGCGAGGAGGAAGGCGTACCGGAACATGAGGAGATCATCTCCGACGGGTCCCCTCGCGTCGAATGATTTTCGGTGCCCCGCGGACCGGTGTGGCGCGAGGGGCGTCAGTGGCCTCAGGGACCGATGTTCTTGAGCGCCTCGCGCACGGACAGCGGCGCGAGTTGCGCCCGCTCGGCGGCGACGAAGTCCCGTACGGCGCGCGGGTCCGTCTTGGCGTACTCGCGCAGACACCATCCGATGGCCTTGCGGATGAAGAAGTCGGGATGGCCGGCCTGCCGTACGCAGTACGCGAAGAGCCGCCCCGTGTCGGTGGCCTCCTTGTACCGGAGCTGATGGAGCAGCGCCGTACGGGCGACCCACAGATCGTCGTCCTCGATCCAGGCGTCCATGTCGGTGCGCAGGCGCGGGTCGGCGGCCACCAGACCTCCCACCACGTGCGCGGCGAGCGCGTCGACGGTGTCCCACCAGGAGGCGGTGGACACGAGATGCCGGGCCACCGGAAGGAAGCCCGACGACAGGCGGGTGACATGGCGGCGCAGATAGTCGACGGCGAAGTACTGGTACTCGCGTTCCGGCAGCCGCCAGCAGCGCAGGGCGAGCGCGGCGCAGTCCTTCTCGTCGGGCCGGGCGGTGTCCAGGAGCACGGTGCGGGAGAGGGTGCGGCGCTCGGGTGTCGTCAGGCCGAGGAAGGGAGCGATGTCCTTCATGTACGCGCGCATGGACGCGGCCCGGTCAGGGTCGGCCGCCGCCGGATAGACGGTGGTGAGCCGCTCCAGGAGGATGTCCGCGAGCGCGCTGTCCGGCACCTCGAACCGCGCACCCGACGTTCCGGAAGCTGTGACGCCCATGAGACGAACCATACGGCGATCACACACACGCGTCGGCTAGTGTCACCGGAATGCTCGATGCCACCACCCGCTCTGGGGGCACCGCCACGGCCACTCCCCAGGCCGCCGCCACGGAGCTCACCGTCGCCACCGACCTGGTCGTGGGCTCGGAGATCGCCGTCGCCGCACCCGCGGTCCCGACCGCCCTGCGCACCGATCCGGCCGCACGCCTCCTGAGAGCGCTGCTCTCACCCTGGGCGCGGCTCTCCCTGCTGGTCGTGCTGCTCGCGGCGGCCGCGTCGAGCGTGTTCCTCTTCGACCCGCAGCGGCTGCTCGCCGACGGCTGGCCGCCTCAGCTCGGCGGCACCGCGGCGGCCGTCGCGTTCGCCGGGGCCTACGGGCTGTGCACGGTCGCCTTCGTGCCCCGGCCGCTGCTCAATCTGGCGGCCGGTGCCGTGTTCGGCTCCCAGATGGGCCTGGGCACCGCGCTGGTGGGCACGGTGCTCGGCGCGGGTGCCGCGTTCGGACTCGGCCGGATCCTCGGGCAGGAGGCGCTGCGGCCGCTGCTGCGGGCCCGCTGGCTGAAGGCCGCTGACGGCCAGCTCAGCCGGCACGGCTTCCGCTCGATGATGGTGGCCCGGCTGTTCCCCGGTGTGCCGTTCTGGGCGGCGAACTACTGCGCGGCCGTGTCCCGCATGGGCTGGCTGCCCTTCCTGGTCGCGACGGCGCTCGGCTCGATCCCGAACACCGCCGCGTACGCCGTCGCCGGCGCCCGTGCGTCCTCGCCGACCTCTCCCGCGTTCCTGATCGCGATGGCCTTGATCACGGTCCCCGCCCTGGCCGGAACGGTGGTGGCCTGGCGCAAGCGCCACCACCTGCGCGGCCATTGAGACCCGCACGACACCGGTACGAGGAAACGACCGCGCGCCACTACGACCGCGAGCGCTGCGGACGCGCCCGCTACGGACGCACCGCTTCCAGGATCATCGCGTTCGCCAGTCCGCCCGCCTCGCACATCGTCTGCAGCGCGTAGCGGGCACCCCGGGCGCGCATGGCGTGGACGAGGGTCGTGGTGAGGCGGGTGCCGCTGGCGCCGAGCGGGTGGCCGAGCGCGATGGCTCCGCCGTGCACGTTGACCTTGGACAGGTCGGCGCCCGTCTCCTGCTGCCAGGCGAGGACGACGGCGGCGAAGGCCTCGTTCACCTCGAAGAGGTCGATGTCACCGAGGTCGAGACCGGCCTTGCGCAGCACCTTCTCGGTGGCCGGGATGACACCGGTGAGCATCAGCAGCGGGTCGGAGCCGGTGACGGCGAAGCTGTGGAGACGGGCCACGGGCCGCAGGCCGAGGCGGGCGGCGGTCTCGCTCGACATGATGAGCACGGCGGAGGCGCCGTCGTTGACCGGGCTCGCGTTGCCCGCCGTGACGGACCAGTCGATCTGCGGAAAGCGCTCGGCGAAGCCGGGGTCGTAGTACGCGGGCTTCAGTCCGGCGAGCACCTCGGGGGTGCTGCCGGGACGGACGCTCTCGTCCCGGGCGAGACCTTCCAGGGGCGCGACCTCGGCGTCGAACAGACCGCCGTCCCACGCCTGTGCCGCCTTCCGGTGCGAGCCGATCGCGAAGTCGTCCATCCGCTCGCGGGTGATGCCCCACTTGGCGGCGATGAGTTCGGCGCTGATGCCCTGCGGCACCAGACCCTCGGGGTAGCGCTCCGCGACGCCGGGGCCGAAGGGGTCCGCGCCCGCCGGCACGTTGGACCACATCGGTACACGGCTCATCGACTCCACGCCGCAGGCCACGACGATGTCGTACGCCCCCGACATGACGCCCTGCGCGGCGAAGTGCACCGCCTGCTGCGACGAGCCGCACTGGCGGTCCACGGTGGTCGCCGGGACGGTGTCGGGGAATCCCGCGGAGAGCACGGCGTAACGGGTGGTGTTCATGGCCTGCTCGCCGACCTGGTCGACGGTGCCGCCGATGACGTCGTCGATCAGCGCCGGGTCGATCCCGGAGCGTTCGACGAGCGTGCGGAGGGTGTGGGCGAGGAGTTCCACGGGGTGGACGTGGGCGAGCGAACCGTTCGGCTTGCCCTTGCCCACGGGGGTGCGTACGGCTTCGACGATCACGGCGTCACGCATGGGATGCCTCTCAGGTCGGTCGGTGTCTGAGGTCAGGGAACCGGTCACCGGACGGGACCGGTCACCGAACCGAGTGAGTTGGATTTCCAAACCCACTAAGTGACCCAAGAGTAACCTAGTGAGTTGGAACATCCAACCCACCTTCGTAGACTGGCGGCATGAAGGACCCCCGCCCCTGCTCGATCGCCGCGACGCTCGCTCTCGTCGGCGAGAAGTACTCCCTGCTGGTCCTGCGCGAGGTGTCGCTCGGCGCGACGCGCTTCGACCAGCTCGCGCGCAACATCGGCGCCCCTCGCGACGTGCTGACGGCCAGGCTCAAGCGCCTCGTCGACGCCGGGCTGCTGGAGAAGGCGGAGTACAGCGACCGCCCCAAGCGCTACGAGTACCGGCCCACGCGCGCGGGCCTCGAACTGAGCCCCGTCCTGTTGATGCTGATGTCCTGGGGCGACCGGCACCTCCAGGAGGACGGCTTCCGGCCCATGGTGCTGGAGCACACCTGCGGCCACGAACTGGTCCCCCGGGTCGTCTGCCGGGAGTGCGGCGAGCAGGTCGAAGACGACTCCCTCATGGCCCACCCGCAGGCCCCGGGCTGGACGGTGACGGGACCGGTGACGGAGTAGCCGCCGTACGGGGAGCAGCGAGCGAGGGGTGACGGGAACGGCCGGCCGAACCGCTGCGCAGGGTGGGCGGACCGTCACCGAAACCCCCGTGGCCGGGCTGTCGGCCGCGCCGGTTAGGCTTCCCTGAGCGTTCGCGATCGCCGCGCACCGCGGTCAGGCGTGCCCATCTCCCTTTCCACGATCAGCACTTGGACCACGTAACTTCATGTCTTGGTTTCAATCCCTCGTCCTCGGACTCGTCCAGGGGCTGACCGAATTCCTTCCCGTCTCCTCCAGCGCGCATCTGCGGCTGACCGCGGCCTTCGCGGGCTGGGACGATCCCGGCGCGGCGTTCACCGCGATCACGCAGCTCGGCACGGAGGCCGCGGTGCTGATCTACTTCCGCAAGGACGTGGGAAGGATCCTGTCGGCGTGGTTCCGCTCGCTCACGAACAAGGCGATGCGCCGCGACCATGACGCCCAGATGGGCTGGCTGGTGATCGTCGGCTCGATCCCGATCGGCGTGCTCGGGATCACGCTCAAGGACCAGGTCGAGGGACCGTTCCGCGATCTGCGCGTCACCGCGACCATGCTGATCGTGATGGGCATCGTCATAGGCATCGCCGACCGGCTCGCGGCCCGCGACGAGACGGGCGGCAGGCACCGGGCGGCGAAGCAGCGCAAGGTGCTCGAGGACCTGAACACCAGGGACGGCCTGCTGTTCGGCGTCTGCCAGGCGATGGCCCTGGTCCCCGGTGTCTCCCGGTCCGGCGCCACCATCAGTGGCGGCCTGTTCATGGGCTACAGCCGCGCGGCGGCGGCCCGCTACTCCTTCCTCCTCGCCATGCCGGCCGTCCTCGCGTCCGGCACCTTCGAACTCAAGGACGCTGCCGCGGAGGGTCACGTCTCCTGGGGACCGACCGTCTTCGCGACGGTCATCGCCTTCGCGGTCGGATACGCCGTCATCGCGTGGTTCATGAAGTTCATCTCCCACAAGAGCTTCATGCCGTTCGTCTGGTACCGGATCGCCCTCGGATTCGTCATCATCGGCCTGGTCGGCACCGACGTCCTCAGCCCGCACGCCGCCGAGTCCTCCGGCTGAGCCGTTCGCTCCCCGGGGTGTCCACGGGTCTCACGCCAACGGCCAGAGCTGCGTCCGGCGCCGGCTCAAGGGTTCCGGCCCTTCGCGCCAGGCGACGCACAGGACCGCTCCGTCGCCGCGGCTCTCCTGGGGCGGCACCTGGAAGCGCAACTCGGCACCGGCGGGAACCTCGTTCCACTGCCTGATGTGATGGTGGGGCCGGAAGTGCCCCCTCGGCGTGGCCCAGCCGACCGAGACACCCACACGGTAGGCACTCGCGTATCCGACATTGGCCAGCCCGTAGTCACCCGGATCGGCGTTGTGCCGTACCAGCAGGCGGATCGCGGGGTTCTCGACCCGGGACCGCCAGTAGTGCACGCCCTCCGTGGCCATGACGCCGACCAGCACGCCGACGATCGCGGTGACCAGATCCCCCCACCCCATGGAGCGAAATTACCGCACCCCGACCGCGTCGCACAGCTACGCCCACCCCGACGGGAGACGTTCTCGCAGGTGGGCGCTGTGGGCCGTCTGGCCGAACTGTTCTGCGGACCGGGTCGCGGAGCTTTAGCGTGGTCTCTCCGACTGGAGGTGGAGCATGCCGAAAGATCCCGCGCAGGGCAGGTTGGGTACCGAAGCGCGCAGTGTGAAGTTCCCGGATGGCAGCCGCGGGGTCATCCTCGTGCGGGCGGGTATCCCTCAGGAGGAGGCGGAGGCGCTCGCGGCGCGGGTCTGGGCGGAACGGGCAGAGACGGGCGTGCCCAACGGCTGACCCTTCGAGTGCCGTCGCCGTTCCGACCACCACAGGACCAACTCCAGCCACTGAGGGCGGAGTTCGGCCACCAGAGGGGCCTTGCTCATGAACACCGTGACGCAGCACATACGACGTGCGTAGCCGCCCGGTAGCGCAGTGTCAGTCCTTGCGCCTAGGCTGGTCCGCATGTCCACCGATGTCACTCCGCCTGGTTCCGTGCGGTCTGCCGCCGCGTTGAACGAACAGATCCGCGCCCTGTGGACGCGGACGGGCGGCTCCCTGTCCGCACAGGAGCGGGCGGAGTACGAGCTGTTGATCGTGAAGTGGGCCGAGGCGATTCGCGGCGAGATCATCGAAGCGGCGTAGCACCGTTCGCGCCCCGCGGTTCACGCAGGCCCACCACCCCGGACACCCGCCTCACCCCCGCGGACTCAGCGCCCGCCCGACACCCGAAGCACCGCCCCCGTCGTGTACGACGCCTCGGGCGACAGCAACCACGCGATGGCCGCGGCGATCTCCTCCGCGGCGCCCACGCGACGCAGTGGAATCGACGAGGCGGCCCGTTCGGCGCGGCCCGGGGCGCCCATGGTCGCGTGCATCTCGGTGTCGATCATGCCGGGCGCGACCGCGTTGACACGGATGCCGTCGGGACCGAGTTCCTTGGCGAGCCCCACGGTCAGCGCGTCCACGCCCGCCTTGCTCGCCGCGTAGTGCACGAACTCGCCGGGACTGCCGAGTGTGGCGGCCGCCGAGGACACGTTCACGATGGCCCCTCCTCCCCGTGCGGCCATGGACCGGGCGGCACGGCGCGAACAGAGCAGCGTGCCGAGCAGGTTGACCTCGACCACGCGGCGCAGATCCGCGGCGTCGGCGTCCGCGAGCCGCCCGAGCGGTCCGGTCACCCCGGCGTTGTTCACCAGCCCCGTCACCGGCCCCAGCCGGTCCGCGGCCGTGTCGAAGAGCCGCTCGACGGCGGCCTCGTCGGAGGTGTCCACCCGTACGGTGACACAGCTCGCCCCGGCCTCACGGACGGCGGCCGCGGTGCGCTCGGCGGCCGCACCGTCGCTCACGTAGCCGACGGCCACGTCATGCCCGTCCGCGGCGAGCCGCTTACAGGTCGCGGCACCGATCCCCCGGCTGCCCCCCGTGACGATCGTGACCGGACGTGCCATACGAGCCTCCTGGACGCGACGCCCCACCGCGATCCCCATGGTCGGGGAACACGCGGGTCGATCATGGATCACCCACGATCGCAGACCCACACCGACCTCGGCACGGAGTCTCCGCCCCTTCCGGACACCGAATATCCCCGCACGGCCCCTTGGCGTGGCAGGCGGAGTGGCGAACACTGAGCCGATGACGCAGCGTGTGGAGCTCGCGACCGTGCTGGACCGGATCTCCGTGGACGAGATCGTCACCGCGTACGCGGTGGCCGTGGACGACGGCGACTGGGAGGGATACCGGGGGCTGTTCGCGCCGAAGGGCCGGGCCGACTACCGCTCGGCAGGGGGCATCGAGGGCGACGCCGCCGAGGTCGCCGGGTGGCTCGCGCAGAGCCTCGACCTGTTCGCGATGCGCCAGCATCTGATCGTCAACCGGCGGGTGCGGTTCGGTGTCCTGGACCAGGACACCGGCGACACGGCCGAGGTGCGGGCGGACTACATCAATCCGATGCGGTTCGCCGGGCAGGACGGCGACTCGACCGCGCCCGACCTCGTGTGCGGCGGCCGGTACGCCTTCGGCCTGCTGCGCACCGGCGACGGCTGGCGACTGAGCCAGGTGACCGTCCAGGAAAAATGGCGCCGCATGCCGCAGCCCCGACAGACACCCGCCCAGACCTGAGCCACCGACGCCCGGTGCCTGCCGACCCCCTTCTCCCTTCCGCCCGGCCCGCGCGTTCCCGGGGGTCCGCACGGCCCCCGGCGACCCGGGAGCGCCCGCCCGCCGACGCGCCCCCTTCTGATCACCACGCCCCCTGTCGTAGATCGCCGCCGACGCGCACACTGGAGGGACCCCGGGGCAGGGAGGCGAAGGATGAACAGGCCCGACCGAGCGTTCGGCCCATGGCTGGTCTCCCCCTGGCGGCGCGATGTCGTCGCCGCGCTGGCGGGCGCGCTGCCGATGCTGGCGTTCCCCGCCCTGTCGTGGTGGTGGTTCGCGTACGTGGCCCTGGTGCCCTGGATCCTCCTGGCGCGCTCGGCCCCCACGGGCAGGCGTGCCGCGTACGACGGCTGGTTCGGCGGGTTCGGGTTCATGCTCGCCGTGCACCACTGGCTGCTGCCGAGCCTGCATGTCTTCACGGTGGTCATAGCGGCGCTGCTCGGCGCGCTGTGGGCTCCGTGGGGCTGGCTCGTCCGGCGGTTCCTGGCCGGGCTGCCCTCACCGGGCCGGGTCGGCGCCGCCCTCCTCGTCCTTCCGTCCGGATGGCTGTTGGTCGAACTCGCCCGGTCCTGGCAGGGCCTGGGCGGTCCCTGGGGTCTCCTCGGGTCGAGTCAGTGGCAGGTGGAGCCGGCGCTGAGGCTGGCCTCGGTCGGCGGGGTGTGGCTGCTCAGCTTCCTGGTCGTCACGGTCAACATCGCGGTCGCCGTGCTGGTCTCGGTGCGTGAGTCCCGTATGCCCGCGGTGGCCGGACTGGTCGCGACGGCCGCCGCGACCTCGGCGGCCTGGGTGTGGTCGCCGCGCCCGGACGTCGACGGCCGGGTGCGGATCGCGGTCGTGCAGCCCGGTGTCGTGGACGGGAGCACGAGCGGTGACAGGCGCTTCGCGCGCGAGGAGGCGCTGACCCGTCAACTCGTGGGCCAGGGCGCCGACCTGGTCGTCTGGGGCGAGAGCAGCGTCGGCTTCGACCTGGCCGACCGGCCCGATCTGGCGCTGCGCGTCGCGGCGTTGTCCCGCGAGGTCGGCGCCGACATCCTGGTGAACGTCGACGCGCGCCGCTCGGACCGGCCGGGCATCTACAAGAGCTCGGTCCTGGTGGGACCGCACGGCCCGACCGGCGACCGCTACGACAAGATGCGGCTGGTCCCGTTCGGCGAGTACGTGCCCGCGCGCTCCCTGCTCGGCTGGGCCACCTCCGTCGGCAAGGCCGCGGGCGAGGACCGTATGCGGGGCACCGAACAGGTGGTGATGAACGTCGGGCACGGGCTGCGTGTCGGCCCCATGATCTGCTTCGAGACGGCGTTCCCCGACATGAGCCGCAACCTCGTCAAGGACGGCGCCGAGGTGCTGGTGGCCCAGTCCTCGACGTCGTCGTTCCAGCGGAGCTGGGCCCCCGAGCAGCATGCCTCGCTCGCCGCGCTGCGTGCCGCGGAAACCGGCCGGCCCATGGTGCACGCGACGCTCACGGGAGTCTCCGCCGTCTACGGCCCGGACGGCGGAAGCATCGGGTCCTGGCTCGGCACGGACACGAGCGACGCGATGCTGTACGACGTGCCGCTGGCCCGGGGCGTCACCCCGTACGTCCGGTTCGGCGACTGGCCGGTGCACGGTGCCCTGCTGGTGATGGCGGCATTGTGCGTGGCGGAGGGCACGCGCACGTTCAGGCTGCGGCGGACCGCTCCTGAACCGCTTGTACCACCCGCTCGCACAACTCGTGAGTCGCCAGCGCGTCCCGGGCGCTGAGCACTTTTCCGGTGCGCACGGCGTCGAGGAACGCGAGGACGGCCTGCTCGATGCCGCGCTGCCGGGCCACCGGGACCCAGTCGCCGCGCCGGCGCACGGTCGGCTGGCCCTTGTGGTCGATCACCTCGGCGAGATTGACCACCTGCCGCTTGGTGTCCTGGCCCGAGACCTCGAGAATCTCCTCGCTCGATCCGCTCAGCCGGTTCATCACCCCGAGCGCCGTGAAACCGTCCCCGGCGAGCTGGAGAACGACATGGTGCAGCAACCCGTCCTCGGCCCGGGCCCGCACCGTCACGTCGTCGACCGGACCCGGCACCAGGAAGCGCAGGGTGTCGACGACGTGGATGAAGTCGTCGAGAACCATGGTGCGCGGCTCCTCGGGCAGCCCCGTGCGGTTCTTCTGCATCAGGATCAGCTCGCGGGGGTGTTCGGCGCACTGCGCGTACGCGGGTGCGTGACGCCGGTTGAAACCGACCGCGAGGCTGACGTTCCGCTCCTCCGCGAGCCGCACCAGCCGCTCCGACTCGCCCAGCTCGTACGACAGCGGCTTGTCGACGTGCGTCGGTACGCCCGCCTCCAGCAGCCGGGTGACGATCTCCGGGTGGGCCGCCGTGGGCGCGTGCACGAACGCCGCGTCGAGGTCCTGGGAAAGCAGGGACTCCAGGTCACCGTGCCGCCGGCCCGACGGCAGGTGAAGGCTGTCGGCGACCCGGTCGAGCGTGGCGGGCGTCCGCGTCTGCAGATGCAGTTCGATCCCGGGCTGCACGCCGAGCACCGGCAGATACGCCTTCTGCGCGATGTCGCCGAGTCCGATGCAGCCGACCTTCACAGGGGTCTCCTTCACTCGCCGACGCGGGTTCCGTCGGAAGCATACGGCCGCGCCGTCCCCGGGTGGTCGGCCCCGAGTCGGCGGCCGTCGGCGGGTGATGCCGGTTTGCGAGCGATGTACGCCCCGGCAGCCTGTCAGCTCGCCGATGCCCGTGCCCACCGGAGGAGCGGAAGGATCACCCGTGTGGGGCATCCCGCGCCTCTCCGCTCCCTGGAAGCCCTCTGGAACCAGCAGAGTTGCGCGGGTGCATCGAACGACGACAACCGCAACGCTCCTGGTCGCCGTGGCAGTCACCGCCCTCTCCGGCTGTGTGACCGTCCAGCGGCCGTCCGCCTCCGCGTCTCCCGCCGCCCCGGCGGGCCCCACCGCGCCGCATGTGGACGACAAGGGGGGACCCCGGATCGCGCAGGCACCGGCGCGGAAGGCGCTGGAGCGCGTCGGCCCCTCGCCTGAGCCCTCGCCCGAGACGGCGGCCCGGCACCGGGCGGCGCCCCCGCCGCGGGCCGTGGCGCCCCCGGCCCCTCCGCGGCACGCCCACCCGGCCCCGCGTCCCGAGTCTCGGCACCCGGGGCACCGTACGGCCGCCCCGCCCGGCGCCCCGGCCGTGCCGAAGCGTCCGGACGTGTGCGCGCTCGGCAGGAAGTACGGGGGCTGGAAGGCGGACAGCCCGGAGGCGGTCCTCTGCGCGACGACGTACGGACACTGACAGCGGCCGCGGCATGGGCGCGGGTGTCAGGGGCGCTGTCTCGGCGGGCCCAGGGTCTCGCCCCCGGGGCCGTCGAAGCGGTCGGATCCACCGGCGTCCGCCGCGGTGCCGGTGTCCCGGAGCCTCAGCTCCAGGCGGCCGATCGCCGCGCGGACGCCGTCGCCGTACCGGTCGTCCGCGAGGGCGCCGGCCGCGCCGCGGGCCCGGTTCAGATGGGTACGGGCGGCTTCCGAGCGGCCGAGCTTCGCGTAGTCGGCGGCGAGGTTCAGGTGCAGCGAGGGGTAGAACGCGCGGACGGCGAGCGACTGGTGGGGCTCGGCGACGCCGCCGTCGCTCAGTTCCTCGGCCGCCGCGAGAGCCCGCAGGTCCCAGGCGAGTTCGTCGGCGGGGTCGTCCTGGGTGTCGGCCATGTAGTGCGCCAGGGTGCAGCGGTGGAGCGCGTCGCCCTCGTTCCCGATCTCTCCCCACAGATCCAGGAAGCGGCCCCGGGCCTCCTCGCGGTCCCCGGCGTGGTGCAGCATGACGGCCTGTCCGATCCGGGTCGTCATGGCGTCCGGCGCCGCCTGCTCCTGTTGCTCCGCCACCGCGTCCTCCAGGCTCGTCACTGTCCCTGACGAAGCTAACCGGAGCCGGTGACAATCGCGCTCAGGCGCCCCCGTGGGCCGCTGGGCCAGGCCGGTGACGGGCCCGGCCAGCGGTCCGGCGTCAGCCGAGGTCGGGGACGGTCCAGTCGATCGGCTCATGGCCCTGAGCGGCCACGGCTTCGTTGATCTGCGTGAACGGGTGCGAGCCGAAGAACTTCTTGGCGGACAGCGGTGACGGGTGCGCCCCCTTCACCACCACGTGCCGCTCCTCGTCGATCAGCGGGAGCTTCTTCTGCGCGTAGTTGCCCCACAGGACGAAGACGGCCGGGTCGGGGCGGTCGGCCACCGCGCGGATGACCGCGTCGGTGAACTTCTCCCAGCCCTTGCCCTTGTGCGAGTTCGCCTCGCCGGAGCGGACGGTGAGCACCGCGTTGAGCAGCAGCACACCCTGCTCGGCCCACGGCATCAGATAGCCGTTGTCCGGGATCGGGGTGCCCAGCTCCTCCTTCATCTCCTTGTAGATGTTCCGCAGCGACGGCGGGGTCTTGACTCCAGGACGGACCGAGAAGCACAGGCCGTGCCCCTGGCCCTCGCCGTGGTACGGGTCCTGGCCGAGGATCAGGACCTTCACACGCTCGTACGGGGTGGCGTCGAGCGCGGCGAAGACCTCCTCCCGGGGCGGGTAGACGGGACCCTTCGCGCGCTCCTCCTCGACGAACTCGGTGAGTTCCTTGAAGTAGGGCTGCTGAAGCTCGTCGCCCAGGACGCCGCGCCAGGACTCGGGCAACATGGCGATATCGGTCACGTCAACTTCCTTCGATGTGCGGTGACTTCCGGACCAAGAACCTACCGTCGCCCACTGACAATCGGTTCCTGGCCCGCGTCGGGGCCGGATGACGGGTACGGTGTGCCCCCGCGGACGCACACGGCGGACCCCGCTGCCACCCGGTCCGGCCGGTCCGCTACCAGCTCATCTTGCGGTCGAGCTCCCACATCATCATGATCGTCGAGGGGTCCAGGGCCCGTTCTCCGCCCGAGATCTCCTCGTTCGCGGCGACATACTGCCTGCCCTGCCACAGGGGCAGCAGCCGGGCGTCGTCGAGGAGGATCTTCTGGGCCTCCTCGAACTGCTTGGCCACCGCTCCGCGATCGCGCACGCCACGCGACTCGGGCAGCAGGACGTCGGTGATCCGCGGGGTCGGATAGGGCGTCCCGAGGGCGTTCCGCTCCCCCACGAACGGCGCGATGAAGTTCTCGGCGTCGGGGAAGTCGGGGAACCAGCCGCGGCCGAACACCGGGTACTCGCCGTTGCGGTATCCCTCTTCGTACGTCTTCCAGGGACGGCTCCTGAGCGTGACGCTGAACAGGCCTGAAGCGTCTAGCTGGCGCTTGAGCTCGCCGAACTCCGGGGCGGTCTCGGAGCCGTAGCGGTCGGTGGTGTACCAGAGGGTCAGCGGGACGCGTCGGTCGATGTGCGCGTCGTGCAGGATCTTGCGGGCCTTGGCCGGGCTGGGGCTGCCGTACGCGTCGAAGTAGCCGGTGGTGTGCCCGGCCAGTCCCGCGGGGACCATCGAGTAGAGCGGGTCGACGGTGTCCTGGTAGACCTTGTGGACGATGGCCGAGCGGTCGACGATCTGGGCGATCGCCTGGCGGACGGCGAGCTTCCCCGCCCACGGGTCCTCGGGGTTGAAGACCAGATAGCTGATCTCGGTGCCCGCTCCGTCGACGAGCTGGATGTCCTGCCGGTCGCCCTGCCCCTGGAGGGCGACGATGTCCGAGGCGGCGAGCCCGCGGTAGGTGACGTCGATCTTCTTGGCCTTCAGAGCCCCGACCATCTGGGCCGAGTCCTGGAAGTAGCGGATCGTCACCGCGTTGTTCTTGCGCTTGGCGAAGCCCTCGTAGTGGTCGTTCCCGACGAGTTCGGCCTGCCTGCCCTCCGTGTAGGAGCGCAGCGTGTAGGGCCCGGAGCCGAAGACCTTGTCGTCCTTCCGCAGGGCGTCGGCGGGGTAGTCGTCGGGGTCGACGATCGACATCGCCGGCGTGGCCAGGACCAACGGGAAGGTGGCGTCCGGCTTGTTGAGGTGGAAGACGACGTCACGCTCACCCAGTGCCTGCACCCGGTCGAGGCTGCCGAGCAGACCGGCGGGGCCGCCGCGTACACCGATCTTCCTGATGCGGTCGATGGAGTACTTGACGGCGGACGCGTCGAGCGGGTCGCCGTCGGAGAACGTCATGTCCTGGCGCAGTTCGCAGCGGTAGACGGTGTTGGTTCCATCCGTGAACCCGCACTTCCGGGCGGCGTCGGGCTGCGGGGACGCCGAGCCGGTCGGATAGCTCAGCAGCGTCTGGTAGATGTTGCGGAACAACTCCCACGATCCGTCCCAGGAGGCCGCCGGGTCCAGGGTGCTGGGGGCGCTGGTGGTGCCCACGACGATCGGCCCCTCGTCGGCCGGTGATCCCTTGGAGATGGCGCCGCACGCGGCCACCAGGGATATGGACGTGATCGCCGCGAGCTGTCGCAGGTATCGGTTCCGGTTGAACACGCACACACTCCTGGATCCGCCGTACCAAGGGTCGGCAGACCATACCGCAGCGCCCTGCCGGGGGAACTGTGTTTCCCAGGCAGGGCACTTGATCAGCATGTATGTGACTACGTTGTCAGCATGCTGTGAACGTGTCGGCACTCCGCACAGCGGGCTCCGTGCCGCTCGACACACGCTGAGCCTTTGTCAACTTTCAACAAAAAAGACCGGTCGGCCGCACCCCGAACGCGGGGTACGGCCGACCGGTCTTCGCGGCCTTCGTGTCACTCGACTCCGGCGTTGAGGAACATCCCGCCGTCGACCACGAGCGTCTGACCGGTGACCCAGTCCGACTGCCGTGAGGTGAGGAAAGCGGCGGCGCCGCCGATGTCGGAGGGCACGCCGAGCCGGCCGAGCGGGTAGGCCGCGGCGGCCTCCGCCTCGCGGCCCTCGTAGAGTGCGGCCGCAAATTTCGTCTTCACCACGGCGGGCGCGATGGCGTTGACCCGGACCTTGGGCGCGAACTCGTGCGCGAGCTGCACGGTCAGGTTGATCATCGCGGCCTTGCTGATGCCGTACGCGCCGATGAACGGCGAGGGCGCGAGGCCGGCGACCGAGGCGATGTTGACGATCGCGCCGCCGTTCTCGCCCTGCCAGGCCTTCCAGGTCTGCTGGGCGAAGCCGAGCGCCGAGACGACGTTGGTCTCGAAGACCTTCCGCGCCACGTTGAGGTCCAGTTCGGCGATCGGCCCGAACACCGGGTTCGTACCGGCGTTGTTGACCAGGAAGTCGACGCGGCCGAAGGCCTCCATGGTGCGCTCGACGGCGACGGCCTGGTGGGCCTCGTCGTGGGCCTTGCCAGCCACGGCGATGACGCGGTCGGCGCCGAGCGTCTCGACGGCCTCCTTGAGGGCGTCCTCGTTGCGGCCCGTGATGCAGACCCGGTCGCCGCGGGCGATCAGAGCCTCCGCGATGCCGTAGCCGATGCCGCGGCTCGCGCCCGTGATGAGCGCGACGTTGCCCGAGAGTTCGGGAAGCGTGGTCATGTGCGTTTCCCCTGCGTCTAGTTGAGCGGTCCGCCGGCCACGTACAGCACCTGGCCCGAGACGAATCCGGCGGCCTCGCCGGTGAAGAAGGCGATGGAGTTGGCGATGTCGTCGGGGTTGCCGACGCGCTGCACGGGGATCTGGGTCGCGGCGGCGGCCTGGAAGTCGTCGAAGTCCATCCCGACGCGGGCGGCGGTGGCGGCGGTCATGTCGGTGACGATGAAGCCGGGCGCCACGGCGTTCGCGGTCACGCCGAACTTGCCGAGCTCGATGGCCAGGGTCTTGGTGAGGCCCTGGAGACCGGCCTTGGCGGTGGAGTAGTTGGCCTGGCCGCGGTTGCCCAGCGCCGAGGACGACGACAGGTTGACGATGCGGCCGAACTTGGCCTCGACCATGTACTTCTGGACGGCCTTCGCCATCAGGAAGGCGCCGCGCAGGTGCACGTTCATGACGGTGTCCCAGTCGGACGCGCTCATCTTGAACAGGAGGTTGTCACGGAGGACACCCGCGTTGTTGACCAGGATGGTAGGCGCGCCGAGCTCCTCGGCGATCCGCGCGACGGCGGCCTCCACCTGGGCCTCGTCGGAGACGTCACAGCCGACCGCGAGAGCCTTGCCGCCGGCGGCCGTGATCTTCTCGACGGTGTCCTTGCACGCGGCCTCGTCGAGGTCGATCACCGCGACGGCGCGGCCCTCCGCGGCCAGTCGTACGGCGGTCGCGGCACCGATGCCGCGCGCGGCACCGGTGACTACGGCGACGCGCTGCTCAGTGGTGGACATTGCTGGTTCTCCTCGCCCTTGGAAAAGCCGGCCCAAGCCCGGCCAAGCTGTCTCGACAACCTTGCGGAGTCTTCGGGGTCCCGGAGGACCCGCGGCTCACACGGTACGCCCGTCCGGTGAGCGACCGCTTAGTACCTTCAGCAGACGTGACGCTAGAAGCCCTGGCACCCGGTGTCAACGGCGCACCGCGCGCATGTGATCCATTACCTGACCAGGAGCTGGAGCAACCGCTCGGTCTCGGCCGCGGGATCGGCCGTCAGGCCGGTGTGCACGGGCCCCGGCTGGACCACCGTCGAACGCGGCGCGATCAGCCAGCGAAAACGCCGCCCGGCATCGTCGCCCGCCGCCTGACCAGCGGCTTCTCCACCGGCGCAGACTCCCTCGACGGCGCGCAGCGCGGCCCGTACGCCCTGCACGTCCGCGTCCGGGTCGAGTGCGAACAGCTTGCTCTCGTCCAGATGGGTACGGGCGGCGACGAAGGAGTGGGCGCGGCAGTACACCAGCACGCCCGCGTTGAAGCACTCGCCCCGCTCGACCCGCGGCACCACGCGCAGCAGCGCGTACTCGAAGACGTCCCGCCCGTTCACTTGTCTCCCTCGGTACCGTCGAGGCCCTTGATCCGTTCGTGGATGACGGCGGCGCGTGCCAGCAGCGGCCGTGCGTAGGCGCGCCGCAGCGCGTCGGCCGTGTCGAAGCCCGGTTCGCCGGCCAGCCAGGCCTCGGGGATCTCGGCCGTGACCTCGGCGAGCAGCTCCTCGGTGACCAGCGGGGCCAGTTCGGCGGCGGCCGAGGCGATGTCGGGTCGGAAGGGGGCGAGCGCGTGGTCGGAGATGTCGTACGGCTTGGCGGCGGAGGTCTCGGCTCCGGGCCAGTGGTGGTGCCAGATCATCGTGGCGCCGTGGTCGATGAGCCACAGATCGCCGTGCCACATCAGCAGATTGGGGTTGCGCCAGGAGCGGTCGACGTTGTTGACGAGGGCGTCGAACCAGACGATCCGGCCGGCTTCCCCGGCGCTCACCTCGAAAGCGAGGGGGTCGAAGCCGATGGCGCGCGGGAGGAAGTCCATCCCGAGGTTCGGGCCGCCGCTCGACTTCAGCAGGTTCTGGACCTCCTGGTCCGGTTCGCCGAGCCCGAGGACCGGATCGAGGCCGATCGTCACCAGACCGGGCACCCGCAGGCCGAGCCGGCGGGCGAGCTCACCGCAGACGACCTCCGCGACGAGCGTCTTGCGCCCCTGTCCGGCGCCGGTGAACTTCATGACGTACGTCCCGAGGTCGTCGGCCTCGACGAGTCCCGGCAGCGAGCCGCCCTCGCGCAACGGCGTGATGTAGCGGGAGGCGTTCACTTCCTTGAGCATCGCCCCAGGTTACTGGGGTGGTCCCGCCAGGGGGACGCGACCCGGTGACGGCGGCGGAAGCGGTGGCCCATGTCCGGGGCCGGGGGGACCGCGCCGCCGCACACCCGGCTGTCGGCACGCTGTGGATCAGGTCAAGAAGTCGCCATTGCCTGAACAGCGCGTGCTGGTGGACCGTACCTCTCGACAGATGCAGATCATGTCCGCTGAAGGGAAAGCCAGCATGACCAGCGAATCGCTTCACTCCGCACAGGCACCGGCCCGGCGCACCGTCGTGGCGGCGGTCGGCGCGGCTGGGCTCGCCGTCGCGCTGACCGCGTGCGGTGCGGACGACAAGGCCTCGGACAGCGTGGGCTCGGGCAACGGCGCGGCCGGCACGGAGCTCGCCAAGACGAGCGACATCCCGGAGGGCGGCGGCAAGGTCTTCGCCGATCAGGGGGTCGTGGTGACCCAGCCGACGGCGGGCACCTTCAAGGCCTTCTCCTCGAAGTGCACCCACCAGGGCTGCGCGGTCAAGGGCATCGCGAACAACGTCATCACCTGCCCCTGTCACAACAGCCAGTTCTCCGCCACCGACGGCAGTGTGAAGAAAGGGCCCGCGACGACCGGGCTCGCCGCCGCGAACATCACCGTCGAAGGGGACGCCATCAAGCTCGCCTGACCGCGCCGAGGGTCGCCGGCCCCGCGCGACGCAGGTCTCCTCATGACGCCGGCGTCAGCGCCGGCGGTGTTCGAAGCAGGCGAGCACGTCCTCGGTGGTCGTGATGGTGGCGACCAGCGCGAGCGTGTTCCGGACCATCGCGGGGGTGTACTCGGAGGGCACCCCCGCGACGGCGTCCGCGGGAACGACGACGGTGTAGCCGCGGTTCACGGCGTCGAACACGGCGTTGGGAATCGCGATGTTGGCCGAGACGCCCGTCACGACGAGGGTGCGGCAGCCCAGGTTGCGCAGCAGCGGGTCGACGTCGGTCCCCGAGATCGGCGACAGACCGTGCAGCCGCCGCACGACGAGGTCCTCTTCGGAGACCTCGACGGGCGGCGCGATCCGCACCGCCGCTGTGCCGGTCGTCTGCCGTACGGGCAGTCGCTCGGCCGCCCGGAACAGCCGGGCGTTGTGGTTGGCGCCGCGGCCGTCCGGGCGGCGCTCGGCGACCGCGTGGATCACCTGCACCCCGCTCTCGTGCGCGGCGGCCACCAGCCGGGCGATCCGGTCGAGCGCTCCGGACGACCGTGCCTCCTGGGCGAGTTCGGGCAGCGCGCTGTCCGGGCCCACGACGCCCTGTTGGCACTCCACGGTGAGCAGTACCGTGCCGACGGGGTCGAGGAGTTCGCTGAGGTGCTCGAACGACGGCATGGCTCTCCTTGTCGTCGCGGGTCGGGACGGCGGAGCGTAGCGACCGTTGCGCGAGGACGGAAGACGGCTCATTATTTTGACGGAACGTCAGAAACTTGATACATACCGATACACAGAACACGAGGGGACCGTATGACCGTCACTCAGCGCAGGGGCCGGAAGATCATGATGACCCCCGGTGAACTGGACGAGTTCCTCACCACCCAGCGCACCTGCCGCGTCGCCTCCGTGTCGAAGGACGGAGTCCCGCATGTGAGCGCCCTGTGGTTCGCCTGGGACGGCACCTCGCTGTGGCTGTACTCCGTGGTGCGCAGCAAGCGGTGGGTGCAACTGCGGAACGACCCGCGGGTGGCGGTGGTGATCGACTCCGGAGAGGAGTACGGGGAGCTGCGGGGCGTCGAGTTGTCCGGCACGGTGGAGTTCGTCGGCGAGTTCCCCCGTACCGGGGAGCTGTGCGCCGAACTCGACGTCCCCGAGATCCTGTTCGCCCGCAAGAACTTCGGTCTGGAGGAGATGCCTCACGACGGCCGGCACGCGTGGATGCGGCTGACACCGTCCGCGATCGCCTCGTGGGACTTCCGCAAGCTCCCCCCGATGTGACCGGAGCAGAACACTCCATCGATGCGGCCGGAGCCGAACCGCCCTTCGTCTCCCGTCACTCGACGGCCTCGCCGGCCCTGCGCAAGGCGTCCACCGCCGCCCTGATCGAGGGCCGGCGGTCGGCGTCGGCCCGCCACACGACGTAGACATGGCGGCGCACACGCTGCCGGACCGGCACCGTGACGACCCCCTCGGGCATCGGACGGCGTCCGAGGAGCGGGGCCACGCACACGCCGAGTCCCGCGGCGACGAGTCCGAGCTGGGTGTGCGTCTCCCCGGCGCGGTGCCCGATGCGCGGCTCGACGCCCTGGGAGCGCAGCGTGAACATCAGCCATTCGTGACAGAACTCGCCCTCGGCCCAGGTGATCCACTCGTCGTCGGCGAAGTCCCCGAGGTCCACCTCGGCGCGGCCCGCGAGCCGGTGGCCGGCCGGCATCGCCACATCCGCGGGGTCGTCGAGGATCGACGCCTTCACCAGCCCCTCGGGCAGGGGCATCGGCTTGTTGTACCAGTCGAGCACGACCGCGAGGTCCAGGTCCCCGCGCACCACTCCCGCGACCCCGGCCTCCGGCTCCAGCTCGCTGGAGCGCACCCGCAGTCCGGGGTGCTCGGCACGCAGCTCCGCGAGCGCCGCCGGGAACAGTCCGCGTGCCGCGGTCGGGAACGCGGACAGCCTGAGCTCACCGGCGACCTGCCCGCGCTGCGCCTCCAGGTCGGACTGCGCGAGCTCGACCTGGGACAGGATGCGGGCCGCGTGCTCGGCGAGGAGCCGCCCGGCATCCGTCAGCCGCACGCCCCGGCCGTTCTTGGCGAGCAGTTGCTGTCCCACCTCGCGCTCCAGCTTCGACATCTGCTGGGAGACGGCCGACGTGGTCACATGCAGCCCCTCGGCCGCGCCGCTCACCGAGCCGTGCCGGGCGAGGGCGTCGAGGGTGCGCAGTCGCTCCAGATTCAACATGTAAGGGATACTACGAGATATCGCTTGAGTATTCTCGCTTGTGCTACGAGATTGTTGTGCCGCATTCTTGCTCCCATGAGCACCGTCGCGTCTCCCCGCCCCGTCACTCCGAACGGCGTCGCACCCGGCCGCCGCGCCGCCTTCGACTGGCGGATCCGCTTCGGCGTCCTGTCCCTGATCTGGGGCTTCAGCTTTCTGCTCATCAAGGTCGGCACGGACGGCTACGCGCCGTTCCAGGTCACCTTCGGCCGGCTGCTGTTCGGAAGCGCGGTGCTCGTGGCGGCCATGGCGGTGAAGCGCGAGCGGCTGCCGCGTGGGGCGCGCACCTGGGGGCACCTCGCGGTCGCGGCCTTCCTGCTGAACGCGCTGCCGTTCTCCCTCTTCGCCTACTCCGAGCTGACGATCCCGTCGACTCTCGCCGGCATCTGCAACGCGACATCGCCGCTGTGGGGCATGGCCCTGTCCCTGGTCGCCCTCTCCGAGGACCGGCCGACCCGGCGCAGAGTGGCCGGTCTCGGCATCGGCTTCCTGGGCGTGCTGACGGTGCTCGGTGTCTGGCAGGGCTTCCACGGCCTGGACGCCACGGGCACGGCCATGGCCCTGCTGGCGTCGCTGAGCTATCCGATCGGCTGGATATACGTCCGCCGGACCCTGGCGGGCACCGGCAACTCCCATCTGTCGATGACCGGCGCCCAACTGCTCCTGGCCACCGCGCAACTCGCCTTCGTCACGCCGTTGTTCACCACGTTCCCGAGCCATGTCGCCTGGGTCCCGCTGCTCGCGATCGCCGCCCTCGGAGCACTGGGCACCGGACTGGCGATGCTCCTCCAGTACGGCATCGTCGCCGAGGTCGGCCCCACGACGGCCCAGATGGTCACGTACTTCATCCCGGTCATCGCCACCGCCGCCGGTGTCGCGATCCTCGGCGAGTCGCTGGCCTGGTCGACACCGGTCGGCGCGGTGATCGTCCTCGCGGGCGCGTTCCTCACCCAGGCGAAGCCGCGCCGGTGACACCCGCGGCCCGCCCGGAGCCGCGGCTCGGCGACCCGAGCGGCACGGCTCAGACGTAACGGCGCGCGGGGGCCGGTCCCACGGCGGACGCGACGGCGTCCGCGAGCGGCCCGGCATCCTCGGGCCGAAGCGTCGAGACGGTGATCCGGACACCGGGCGGCGAACTCATCCTGAAGCGGGCGCCGGGCGCGACCGCCCAGCCGCGCTGCAACAGCCGGGAGACGGCCCCGGTTTCGTCCGGGACGGCGATCCAGACGTTCATCCCGCTGCGTCCGCGCGCCTCGACACCGCGCTCCCGCAGGGCGTCGATCAGCATGTCGCGGCGCGCCCCGTACTCCGCCGCCACGGCCGGCACGTCGAGCGCGCCGGAGGTCCACAGGTGGACCACGGCTTTCTGCAGCAGTCTGCTCACCCAGCCGGGGCCGACCCGCTGCCGCCCGTGCACGCGGTCGACGGTGACGGGGTCTCCGGTGAGCACGGCGAGCCGCAGATCGGGCCCGTACGCCTTGGCGACGGACCGCACGAAGGCCCAGTTCCGCGTGACTCCGGCCAGGGGATGCAGGGGCAGGTCGACGATCTGATGGCCGTGGTCGTCCTCGACGAGCAGGGTCCGCGGGTACTCCCGGAGCACGGAGCGCAGGGCACGCGCGCGCTCGGCGGTGACCGCGGCGCCGGTGGGATTCTGCGCCCGGTCGGTGACGATCAGGGCTCGCGCCCCGGCCGCCAGCACCTGCCGTACGTCGGCGGGAAGCGGGCCCTCGTCGTCGACCCCGACCCCTGCCGTACGCAGCCCGAGCGCCGGAAGCAGGTCGAACAGGCTGCCCCAGCCGGGGTCCTCGACGGCCACGGTGTCGCCGGGCCTGAGGTGGGCCATCAGGACGCGCTCGATCGCGTCGAGCGATCCGGAGGTGACGACGACGGGCCCCTCGGGCACGCCGTCCGCATCGAGCCCGGCGCGGGCCAGCCGCTCCAGCTCCGGCTCGACGGGGTCCTGCCCGTACTGCACGGGATGCCGGTCGGACTCCGCTGCCGCCACCGCGAAGGCCTCGGCGAGCGCCGGCAGCAGGGCCGGATCGGGATTGCCCTCGCCCAGGTCCCGCACCCCCTCGGGCACCTCGACACGCAGGTGTTCCCGCCCCGTGGTGGCCGGCTTCGGGCGCACCCGGCTGCCCCGGCGCCCGGCGGTCTCGATGACCCCGCGCTCGCGCAGCGTGCGGTAGGCCGCCGCGACCGTGTTCGGGTTGACCCCGAGTTCCTCGGCCAGCTCACGCATGGGCGGCAGGAGTTGGCCGGGCTCCAGCTCCCCCGCACCGACCGCCCGCTCGACGTCGGCGGCAATCTCGGCTGCGCGACGCCCTTCGATCCGATACTCTCCTAGCACAAAAGAGATTATGCACTAGTGCAATGGAGATGGCAATGTCGGAGACGAGCACCCAGCAGCCGAGGACGACGGTGTCCGCTGCCTACACCCCGACCGACCGCACTGTCCCCACCCGCTCCAAGGAACGCGCCGCGTACGACCGGGAGCTGGTGCACTCGATACTCGATGAGGGATACATCTGCCATCTCGGATTCGTCCGCGACGGCGCGCCCGTCGTCCTGCCCACGCTCTACGCACGGGTCGGCGAGCGGCTCTACGTGCACGGGTCCACGGGTTCGCGCCCCCTGCGCATGACGGGCGGGACCGATCCCGGGCTGGCCGTCTGTCTCACCGTGAGCCATGTCGACGGACTCGTGCTGGCCCGCTCGGCCTTCCACCACTCGATCAACTACCGCTCCGTGGTCGTGCACGGCGTCGCCCATCAGGTGACGGACCCCGAGGAGAAGCGGCTGGCACTGGACGCGCTGGTCGACCACGCCGTCCCGGGCCGCTCGGCCGACTCCCGCCCCGCCAACGCCAAGGAACTCGCCGCCACGGCCGTGATCAGCCTGGATCTCGACGAGGTCTCCGCCAAGCTGCGCACCGGCGGCCCGAGCGACGACCCCGAGGATCTCTCCCTCCCCCACTGGACCGGCGTGGTCCCGTTGACCAAGGGCCACGGTGTCCCGGTCCCGGCGGACACCCTGGCACCGGGCATCGGACTGCCCGACTACCTGAAGGCCCTGTAGACCCCGCAGCCTGGTCACGACACCTGTCGCGAACGATCAGGCTCTGGCCCGCCCCGCCCCGCCCCGCGCCGGGACCGGCACCGGCCCTCACCGGAACCGGTACCGGTCCCCCGCCCGCCCGACTGCGGCCGCCTCACGCGGGGCGCCCGGCGGGGGTCACACGAGAAGCGCCTCCTCGGGCGCGGCGACGCGTTCCGCGCCCGCCGCACGCGCCTCCGCCACCGCGAGTCCGGCGACCGAGCCGAGCATCAGCAGGGTGCCGCCGATGGTCGCCGCGGTGAGCCGCTCGCCGAGCAGCCCGACGGCCAGCACGGCCGCGCAGACCGGCTCCAGGAGCATGATCACGGACACGGTGGCGGAGCGGACGACGGCGGCACCGGCGAAGAAGAGCGCGTAGGCCAGCGCGGTGGGGACGGCGGCGATGTACGCCAGCAGGGCCAGCAGCTGCGCGGGCTGGGCGGCGTGCGGGAACAGCCCCTCGGCGAGCCCGAGCGGCAGCAGGCACGCGGTGGTGACGGCGAACGCCCACACGGTCGTGCTCGACCCGTCGACGCGGCCGTCGCGCCCCCACCACCGGGTGAGCAGCGTCATCGCGGAGTAGCCGGCCGCGGAGAGCACCGCGAGCAGGACACCCCAGGGGCGCACGGTGGCGTCCCCGCCGCCGAGGACCAGTACGCCGAGTCCGGCCAGCGCCCCGGCGACGGCGGCGCAACCGCCCCGGCCGAGCCGCTCACCCATCGTCAGCCGGGCGCCGAGCGCGATAGAAACGGGCCCCGCGCCCAGGGTCACGACCGTCGCCACGGCAAGTCCGGTCGCCTCGACGGCGGCGAAGTAGGCCGTCTGGAAGAGCGCCAGCCCGAGGCCGGTCAGACCGATCCGGAGCGCCTTGCGGCCAAGGGGCTCCCGCGGGGCGTCGCGCTCCCCTTGCCGTTCGGAAAGAAGGCGCGGGCGAAGGCGCGGGCCGCCGCGCAGGCGAACGGCGAGCAGCAGGGCGAGTCCGCCCGCGCAGCGCCAGAAGGAAAGAGCGACCGGCCCCATGTCACTGGCCCGGTAGACCAGTGACGCGGCGGCGCCCGCGGTGCCCCAGGCGGCACCGGCGACGATCAGATAGAGCAGGCCTCGCCCGACGGGCAGGCCGACAGCGGTGTTCGACACGTGTTCTCTCCGCAGTTCCGCAGAAGTTCGGGAAGGGACCGCGTCGCAGCCCGTGCCGCGGGGGCAGGGGCGTGCGGAAGGTCCTCGGACTTCTTCTGCGGGCAGCGCCGTTCCGCCCGGCACGGGGCCGGGCGGTGTTCCGGTACGCCCGCCTCAGGCGGCCGGAGGCGGAAGAACGAGCGTCGCAGGCATGATCAGCACCTTAGACGGCCGTTCCATGGGCCGACAACTCTCGCTCCGCGTCGCCCGTCCCGCTCGCGACCGGCTCCCGCGAGGGTTTCGCCGGGGCCGACGACTGCGCGATGAAGGCGCCGAGCAGCACCACGGCGCCGCCCGCGATCTGGGGCGCCGAGAGGTGTTCGCCGAGCAGGACCCACGCCAGGACCGTGGCGATCACCGCTTCGAGACACGCCACCACGCCCGCGACCTGCGGGGAGAGCTTGCGTACGGAGAGGACTCCGGTGACGTAGGCGACGACGGTGGCGACGAGGACGATCCAGCCGAGGAGCAGCCAGGCGGGCACGGACGTCCCGTTCATGTCCGCGCCACCCCCGAGAACGGACCAGTGCATGGTCCAGGGGCGCGCGACCACGGTCAGGACGAGGGTGCCGACGAGGAGCCCGTACGCGATCACGCCCAGCGGGTCGGGTGCCTCGTCGCCCGCGTCGCTGCCCTGGTCGGACAGGACGAAGTAGCCGACCTGGCAGCAGGCGGCGCCCAGCGCGAGCAGGAGTCCGACGGCGTCGAAGCCGAGCCCCGACCACACCTCCACCACGCAGGCGAGTCCGCCGACCGCGAGGACGACTCCGAGAGCGGCGGCACGGGTGACGGGCCGGCGCTGCACGAAGCGCACCCAGCCGAGGACCAGCGCGGGGGCGAGGTACTCCACGAGGAGGGCGACGCCGACGGGGATGCGGGATATCGCGGCGAAGTAGCAGGCCTGGACACCGGCCACGCCGAGGAGACCGAATCCGGCGAGCAGCGCGGGGCGTCGCTTGACCAGCGCCCGGTGCCGCACGGCGAGCGGCAGCATGACGAGGGCGGCTCCGGCGACGCGCAGCCACACCACGTGAAGCGGGTCGAGCCCGGCCTCGATCAGCGGCTTGGCCGCGACGCCGGATCCGCCGAAAGCGACCGCCGACACGAGCGCCAGGCCCAGACCGACGCCTCTCCCCTGGTTGTCCTGACTGCCCTGAGACGTATGCACGGCCACATGATGACAGGCGACGACATGACCGTCACCCCCGAAGACACCTGTCTCAACGGCTGGACCGAGGACCGGGCCCGCTCCGGCGGCACGCACGGTGGCAGACCGGAACCCTCCGAACCCAAGTCAGCCCGCCTCGCCTAAGGCGCGGGTCACCTGACCGCCCGTCTCAGATGCGGCCCGCGTCGCCTGTCGGCCGCGTCACCCTGACCGCCCGCGTCACCTGACGCCCCGCGTCAACTGACAGCCCGCGTCACCCGTCAGCCCGCGTCGCCCCGGCCGACACACTCCTCGTGTCGGGTCTCGACGCGCTCCCGCAGCCGCCGGAGGTCGACACCGGCCCGTCCGAGGACCTCGACGGCCCGCGACCGGGGGTCGGCGACGACGGCCGCGAGCAGGTCGAGACCGCGGGCGTGCCCGTCGCCGCGCAGCACGGCACGCCCGTACGCCTCCCCCATCGCGTCGGCCGCCACGGGGGACCAGCTCCCCCTGGCCTGCGCGGGTGCCGCGCCGGAGTTCTCGACGGCGCTCTGCCAGCGGAGTCCGTAACCGATGCTGCGCTGCACGAGGTAGCCGAGCAGCCGGGCGAGCTGCGGCCCGCCCTCGAAGACGGCCCGCACCTCGGGGTCGCACTCCAGCAGGGAGTGCAGCAGATGGGCCGTGTCGATCTGCCGGTCTCCGTCGCGCAGCGCTCTTCGGCGCGCGCCGGAGACCACCGGGGCCAGCTCAGCGCCGAGTCCGGCCTCGATGCCGGCAGGCTTCGGTCCGCTCGTGGCGGCGGACTGCTCGGGAATACGGGGCGGCACAACCTCCACCTCATCAGCCTCGCGGCCCGGGGGCATCGGCGGCGGGCAGCATCTTCGGATCCGACACAGGGTGGGCATCCCCGTACGGTTCCTCCTCCCTGCGGATGACTTCGCGCCGATTTCCTCCCGGCGGCGCGCGCCGCCTTGCCTCGCCTTCCCGCGGCCGGCACTCGCCGGCCGCCCGTGCCGGTGCCGGGTCGGCCGCCCCTCCACAATTCCTGACGGTTCATCAGTATTGAATGTTCCGGGGCCTGGAGCTACGTTCCGCGACACCGTAGCTGCGCCGGGCGCAGCGCCCGACACGAAGGGGTGGTCGCATGGCCGAAGTCAGCGCGGAGGCACGGATCGAGGCGCCCGCCGAGAAGATCTGGGACCGGCTCACGGACTGGTCCGCCTACGGCGAGTGGAACGCGACGCACACGAGCTTTCCGCAGGGCGGCCCGGAGAAGTTCGAGGTGGGCGGCACGTTCGCGGAGAACATGAAGCTCATGGGCTTCCCGGCCGAGGTGACCTGGACGATCGAGGAACTGGAGCCCGGCCGCGCCCTGGCCATCCGCGGCAAGGGCCCGATGTCGGTGAACGTCTCCACGCGCTACACGCTCGCCCCCGACGGCGACGCCACCTCGGTGCGGATCGACGGGGAGTTCACGGGCGCGGCCGTCTCGTTGATGGCCGGCAAGCTCAAGGACTCGGCGACGGCCGCCCTCGACGAGTCGCTGCGCAAACTGGCCGGACTGGTGGCCTGAGCCTCGCGCGTCCGCGCGCTGCCCGAGGCGGCCCCCGGCCCCCCGTAGACGGACAGGCGCCCCGCGGAAACGCTTCCACGGGGCGCCGGCAGGTACCACAGCACGCCCTCAGTCCTCGTCGGCGAGGATCAGGTACAGCTTCTTGCGGGCTTCGTTGATGACCGCCAGCGCCTTCTCGCGCTGGCCCTTGCTGCCGGTCTTCCAGACCTGGCCGAAGGCTTCCATGAGGCCGAAGCCGGCCTGCCGGATCTCGTGCAGCGTCTCCCAGTCGACCCCGCGCCCGGCGTCTTCCCAGGGCGCATCGGGACCCTCGTCGGCCGCGCTGCGGCCCGGCTCGGTGAGCGAGAACAGCTTCTTGCCGCCCTCGGCCTCGCTGACGATCAGGCCCTCGTCCTCCAGCATCTGAAGGGTCGGGTACACCGAACCCGGGCTGGGCTTCCACGCCCCGCCGCTGCGCTCGGCGATCTCCTGGATCATCTCGTAGCCGTGCATGGGCCGGTCCTTGAGCAGGGCGAGGATCGACGCGCGTACGTCGCCGCGCCGCGCCCTCCCCCGCGGCCCGCCCCGGCCGCCGCGCCCGCCCCAGGGGCCCGGGCCGAAGCCCGGTCCACCGAAGCCGAAGCCGGGACCGCCGGGGCCGCCGCCGGGACCACCCGGCCCGAAGGGCCCGAAAGCCCCCCGCAGCCCCTCGAAGCCGCCCCGACCCCGACGGCCGGGTCCGCCGTGGTGCCCCTGTCCGTGTTCGTGCTCGTAGCCGAAGTCTTCTCCACGGGAACGCATCGCCATCACTCCATTCCATCGTTGATCGGTCGCGATGCGTCAACGATATATCGGAAGAGTGGGCGTGACAACCCCCTGCCGAAAAGCCCACCGTGTTGGCATGGGGCCAGACGCCCCCGATTGGCCTTGGCCGGTGGCCGACCGGGACCGCTAGCTTCGGGACATGCGGATTCGTATCGTCGACGCCTTCACCGACCGCCCCTTCGCCGGCAACCCGGCCGGGGTCCTCCTCCTCGACTCCTTCCCCGACGATGCCTGGCTCCAGAACGTGGCCATGGAGGTCAACCACGCGGAGACGGCGTTCACCCACCGTCTCCCGGAGGGCGGCGAGGCCGACTGGGCACTGCGCTGGTTCACCCCCGCCACCGAGGTGGCCCTGTGCGGACACGCGACCCTCGCCGCGGCACACGTCCTCGTCACCACCGGCGCCCATCGGGGCCCGGTGCGCTTCGCCACGCGCAGCGGTGTCCTGATCGCCACTCCCGAAGCCGACGGCTCGATCACGCTCGACTTCCCGACCGCGCCCCTCACCCCGGTCGAGATTCCCGACGGTGTCGCAGGGGCGCTCGGCGCCGAACCGCTGCGCACCCTCGACACCGGCCCGAACACCGGTGACCTGCTGGTCGAGGTCGCCGACGAGAAGACGGTCCGCGCCCTCGCGCCGGACCACAAGGCGCTCGCCCGCTACTCGGAGCGCGGCATCATCGCGACCGCCCGCGCCGAAGACCCTTCACGGGGCTACGACTTCGTCTCCCGCGGCTTCTTCCCGAACGTCGGCATCGACGAGGACCCGGTCACCGGCAGCGCCCACACGGCCCTGGCCCCGTTCTGGTCGGAACGCCTCGGCCGCCCCGCCCTCACCGGCCTGCAGGCCTCCCCGCGCTCCGGCCTGGTCCGCACCGAGGTACGCGGCGAGCGCACCCTGCTCTCGGGCCACGCGGTCACGGTCATCGAGGGCGACCTGCTCGTCCCGTGATCACGCCGTCGGGAGCCAACCCACCTTGCCCGCGAGCAGCGCGTACCCCACGAAAGCGCCGATGTCGAGCAGCGAGTGGGCGACCACGAGCGGCCCGACCCGGCCCCAACGCCGGTACAGATAGACGAAGACCACACCCATCACCATGTTGCCGACGAACCCGCCGATGCCCTGGTAGAGGTGGTACGAACCACGCAGCACCGCACTCGCCATCAGCGCCGTCCCCGGTGTCCAGCCCAACTGCCCGAGCCGGCGCAGCAGATACCCGACGACGATGACCTCCTCCAGCACGGCGTTCTGCACGGCCGAGAGGATCAGCACCGGGAACTTCCACCAGACGTCCGGCAACGCCTCGGGCACCACCGTGAGGTTGGCGCCGAACGCGCGCGCCGCCAGATAGAAGGCGATTCCCGCGCTGCCGATCACCGCCGCGACCATGGCACCGCGTCCGAGGTCCGGCCAGGGACGCGTACGGTCGAAGCCGATCACGCGCAGCCCCCGGCCCTCGCGGATCAGCAGATGCGCGACGAGCGCGACCGGCACCAGGGCGGACGCGATGCCGAAGAGCTGCCAGGCCAGGTCGAGCCAGGGACGGCCCGGCGCCGCCGAGGCGTTGAGGGTGGCCGCCTGGTCCTTGAGCCCGCCGGGTTTCGTGACCGATCCGACGAAACTGATCAGCGCGGACACTCCGCTCGCCCCGAGCGACAGCGCCAGGACGAGCAGCGTCTCGTCCCGGAGAATCCGTCGGGTCAGCCTCTCGGCCGGAAAAGAATCGGCCATCGGTCCCGCCTCCACCTGCACTCCCGCCTCCAGTTGGGTATTCCCGCCGCATCCCCGTCCGCGCCCCGCTAGGGTCTCGAAAGAAGTTGCGAAGATCGTGCGCGACAGGCCGTCGGGGGGCGGGCACCGTACGGGGCCGTACGTCCCCCTCCCCCTGTTCCGCGGCTGTCTCACGGCTCAGACTCACCCGGGAGGACCTCACCGTCATGGGACGACACAGCTTGCCCGATGCTCGACGGGCGGGCTCCGCCGACCCCCGGATCCGCGCACGCCGCCGCAATACGGCCCTCGCGACGGCGCTCGTCCTCACCGTCGCCGGAGGCACGGCCGCCGCGATCCACGGGGGCCTGTTCTCCCTCGGGAGCTCCTGCGAGGACGACGTGGTGCACATCGAGGTGGCCGCCTCCCCGGACATCGCGCCCGCGCTCAGGGCCGTCGCCGAGGACGCCCGCGAGAAGAACGTCACCTCCGACGGCCGCTGTCTCGACGTCGGCGTGACCGCGCGCGACTCGTACAAGGTCGCCGCCTCGCTCGGAGCGGGCGAGAAGTCCGACGTGCAGGTGTGGGTGCCGGACTCCGACGCGTGGGTGGAGCGGGTCACCGGCACCACCTCCGCCACGCAGGTCACCAGCCTGGGCAACGTCGCCTCCTCACCCGTCGGCGTCGCCGTCGTCCCGTCGGCCGCCAAGGCACTGGGCTGGCCCGACAAGACGTACACCTGGACCGAGCTGGCCGGGGACACGACGCGGGCCGAGAAGCTCAAGCTGGGCGCGGTCGATCCCGCCCGCAGCTCGACGGGACTGCTCGCGCTGGCGAGGATCAGCGCGGCCACCGCGGGCCTCAAGGACGGCGACGTCCGGGCGGCGGCCCTGGCCAAGACGCTCTCGCGGCGCACGTCCGACAGCGACACCGCGCTCCTGGACACCCTGCCCCACGACGGGCGGAGCAGCGCCGACAGCAATCAGGCCCTGATCCTCTCCGAGCAGGCCGCGTTCGCGCACAACAGGGCTCAGGACGGCGCTCAGGACCTCGACCTCTTCTACCCCAAGGACGGCTCGCCGCTGCTCGACTACCCGTACACGCTGGTCGACGAGCCCGCGCTGAGCACGGACGAGGGTCGCGCGGCGCTGCGGTTCATGACCCTGCTCGGCGAGGCGGCACCCCGGCAGTTCCTGCGGCTGTTCGGGTTCCGCACCGACGCGGAGAGCCCCGCGGCCACCCTCGTCGCCGAGGCCGGCGGCAGGTCGCCGCAGCCGTACGCGCGCATCCTGGCCGACTCCGCGTCGAAGGGCACGCTCCAGGAGGCCCTCGGGATGTGGACGATCACCGTGGAGAGCGCCCGGATCACCACGGTCGTCGACGCCTCCTCCTCCATGGGCGTGACGCTGCCGGGCGACGGCCGGTCCCGTATGGACGTCACCAAGGAGTCCCTGCTCCAGGCCCTCGCCACCTTCGCCGCCGAGGACGAGATCGGGCTGTGGACGTTCTCCACCAAGCTCGACGGCGACAAGGACTACCGCGTCCTCGTACCGACCGAGCGACTCGGCGACAGCGGGAAGAAGGGCGGCCAGCGCGCGAAACTGGCCGCCGCCTTCAAGTCCCTGAAGCCGGTCCCGCACGGAGAGACCGGCCTGTACGACACCACGCTCGCCGCGTACAAGGCGGCCGTCGCCTCCTACACGAAGGGCCGGTTCAACGCGCTGGTCGTCCTCACGGACGGGGTCAACCGGGATCCCGGCAGCATCTCCCGGTCCGAACTCATCACCGAGCTGCAGAAACTGGCCGACCCGGAGCGCCCGGTGCCGCTCATCGCCATCGCGGTGGGCCCCGACAGCGACCGCCGGGAGGTCGACGAGATCGCCCGGGCGACCGGCGGCTCCGGCCAGCGGGTCAACGAGCCCTCGCAGATCCACGCGGCGATGCTCAAGGCGATCACGGCGGCGGGCGCGGGCAGCCCGAGCTGACCGCGGCCCACCCGGAGCCTCACCCCAGCGGAACCGGCTCCGGCAGCCCGACCGGCCATGTGTGCACGGGCTCACCGAGATGCATCAGCTCGCCGTAGCGCCGCGTCGTCGCGGCCAGCGCGGCCTCCCGGCCGAGCCCCTTCTCCAGGGCCCGGTGGAAGGTGGCCGCCTGCCAGGTCGCGCCGTTGACGCGCAGCCGGCACCGGTCCTCGATCACCCCTAGGTAGAGGTCACGGTCGGCGGGTTCGATGCCCCACGCGTCCAGGCCCGCGGCGGCCAGCGGCAGCAGCTCGTCGCGCACCAGGTTGGCCGCGTCCACCTGCGTGGTCCCGCCGTAGCGGCCGCGTCGCGGCCACTCCAGGCGCGCGTCGATGCCGTGCCGGCAGGCCGCGTCGAAGTTGGCGGCGGCCGCCTCGAAGGACAGCCGGGTCCACACCGGACGCTGCTCCTCGGCGAGCGCACGGACCAGGCCGTAGTAGAAGGCCGCGTTGGCGATGACGTCGGTGACGGTCGGTCCCGCGGGCAGCACCCGGTTCTCGACGCGCAGATGCGGGACGCCGTCGGCGATGCCGTACACGGGCCGGTTCCAGCGGTACACCGTGCCGTTGTGCAGCACCAGTTCGGCCAGCTTGGGCACGCCCCCGGCGTCGAGGACGCCGAGCGGATCCTCCTCGTCGCAGAAGGGCAGCAGAGGCGGGAAGAACCGCAGGTTCTCCTCGAAGAGGTCGTACGCCGAGGTGACCCACCGTTCGCCGAACCAGGTGCGCGGCCGGACCCCCTGCGCCTGCAGCTCCGGCGGCCGGGTGTCGGTGGACTGCTGGAAGAGCGGGGGCCTCGACTCCCGCCACAGCTCGCGCCCGAACAGGAAGGGCGAGTTGGCGCCGATCGCGACCTGCGCGGCCGCGACCGCCTGCGCCGCGTTCCACACGTCCGCGAACCGGCCCGGCGTGACCTGGAGGTGCAACTGCACGGAGGTACAGGCGGCTTCGGGCGCGATGGACGCCGACCTGCAGACCAGCCGCTCCACCCCGTCGATGTCGAGTGCGAAATCCTCTCCGCGCGCGGCCACGATCTGGTCGTTGAGCAGCGTGTAACGGTCGGCCTCCGACAGGTTGGAGGACACCAGATCGTCCTGCCCGAGCGTCGGCAGAATACCGATCATGACGATTCCGGCATCGACCTCACTGGCTTTTCGGTGGGCATAGGCGAGCGAGGTGCGGATCTCCTCGGCGAGCCGGTCGAATACCCGGCCGCCCAACCGGTGTGGGGCTATGTTGACTTCCAGGTTGAACATGGCGAGTTCTGTTTGGAAATCGCGGCTCGCAATCCTTTCGAGTACTTGCCCGTTCATCATTCTGGGCAAGCCGTCGGGCCCCGCGAGATTCAATTCGATCTCCAGGCCCATCAGATTCTTCGGACGGTCGAACCTCTTCTCCTCCAGCAGTCGCTCCAGCCCCGTCAGGCACTGTCGGAGCTTGTCGCGGTGGCGCTGCCGATCGGACAGGCCGAACGTCCCTGCCACGACCTTCTCCCCCATCGAAGTGTCCCTCCTCGGATGGGCAGGCCGACTTCCGGCCCTGGCGTCCCGGGTCACGGGGGATGATGCCCAGGCAACACGATCCATAACGTCCCGCGCGGGCTCTTCGACCGCTAGTCTGGACATCGGCCCCGGGCACATTCACCGGGCATGGAGCATTCAGCAAGTTTACCGGCCGGAACGATCTCGTGAAAAACACCGACGAGAATCGGCCGACCGCTCGGGCGAAGCATTCCGAGGTCACTGCGATTCGATCGCGCAGAACCGGGATGAATCCCGCATTTCGCCGACCGGATATCGACTTGCTCTTCGAATTCGGGGCGACTAGACGAAACACCGGCTGAACACGCGTCGTATAAACTCCGCTACCGAGGCAGAGAGTTGGCGCTCACGGTCCTAGGTCCTGTCGTCACGGTGACGACGGCAGGCGACACCCTGTCGGCAGATCCAGACCCCTCGCCCCTCTGACCCGAGAGCTGACAGCGCCGTCCGCCCCCGCCCTCGCGCCACTGTGCCTGTCGAATGAGAGGCGACCCACCATGCCGCTGCACGTACCCCCGGCTCCCGCGCCCGCCCTGCGCACCGTACTCACGGCACTCGGTTCCCCCACCGCTGTCCGCGAAGCCCGTACCCCGTCCCTGCGCCTGGCACAGGGACCCGTCACCCCCGAACTCCCGCTGCCCGTCCACGTCCTGGACCGCATCACTCCCGAGGGCGCCTCCGCCACCCGGCTCGCCGGGTGGCGTTTCCTGATCCGTTGCGGCGACCGCGCGGTGGCCGCCGCCGACACCATGCTGACCCCGGACGGCTGGGCCTTCTCCCGCTTCTTCGAGGGCCCGTACATCACCGCGACCGAGCGCGCCCTGCGACAGGCCGAGACCATGCAACAGCCCTACCAGGCACGGCTGCTGTCCGTGCCGGAGCTGTACATGCTGACGCTCTGGCTGCACGGCGACTGCGCCGCGGACGGTGCCACCGGCCATCCGGCCGCCACCGACCTCCTGGTCCCGCTCGCACCCGCCCCGCCCGGCATCGCCGCGCACCGGCCGCACCTCGTCGCCGAACTGCTGCCGGTCCTCACCCACCGGGTCACCCCGGCACCGCTGCTCAGCTCGCCCGCCTGAACCCCCGATCCACGCTCCCGTGCCCCGCAGCCGTGCCCCACACGGGTAAACCTGCCGCGGGGCACGGCGCTGTCACGAACCCGGAGAGCGGCTCGCTCGTTAGCGCTGAAGACCGCTCGTACGAGGAGAAACGCGCTCCACGCCCAACCGGACTAGCCCGATCCGGCTACCTCGAACCACCCGAAAGGACAGCGCAGTTGGGGTGAACCCTCCGCACGGGTGATGCGTCATCAACCTGTGAGAAGCGGTGCCCTCAAATCCCTGCGGATTGGCGCCCGTGGGGCAACACTGGGTTCCAGACCACACATCAAACGGGGGGCGGCGATGAGTACCTCGAGCCGCAAGACTGACACCACAGCCATCACTCACATCTCGACCCAGCGAAAGATCCCATCCATGTGCCAGCACCAGCCACTGTGTCCCGCAGCCGAATCAGCCGACCGGGAGTCCGCCCGCCTTGTGGCGCATCACCCGGAGCAGGGATGGAGCCTGCTGTGCAACGGCGTTCTGCTCTTCGAGGACACCGGTGAGCTCCTGCCGGACGGTCAGATCATCGCCCCGCACCGCCCGCTGGGCGGCGCGCAGGTGATGACGGCCGCCTGAGCCGCACGACCCCGGGCGGCCGTGACAGGCCGCCCAGACACACGAGGGGCCGGCCCGGAGACGCACTCTCCGAACCGGCCCCGACGCATGTCCGAGGACGATCACTCCTCGTAGCCGTCCACGTGCCGAGCGCTGATCAGTCCTCGTAGGCGTCCAGCGGCGGGCAGGAGCAGACGAGGTTCCGGTCGCCGTACGCCTGGTCGATGCGGCGCACCGGCGGCCAGTACTTGTCGGCGGCCGAGACACCGGCCGGGAAGACGGCCACCTCGCGGCTGTACGGGTGCTCCCAGTCGCCGCCGAGCGCGGCGGCCGTGTGCGGCGCCCCGCGCAGCGGGTTGTCGTCCACGGACCACTCGCCGCTGCCGACCTTCTCGATCTCCGCGCGGATCGCGATCATCGCGTCGCAGAACCGGTCGACCTCGCCCAGATCCTCGGACTCGGTCGGCTCGATCATCAGCGTGCCGGCCACCGGGAACGACATCGTCGGCGCGTGGAAGCCGTAGTCGATCAGACGCTTGGCGATGTCGTCGACACTGACGCCGGTCGCCTTGGTGAGCGGACGCAGGTCGATGATGCACTCGTGCGCGACCAGACCGCCGGGGCCGGTGTACAGCACCGGGTAGTGCGGCTCCAGGCGCTTGGCGATGTAGTTGGCGGAGAGCACGGCCACCTGCGTGGCGCGCTTGAGGCCCTCGCCGCCCATCAGCCGGACGTACGACCACGAGATGGGCAGGATGCCCGCGGAACCCCAGGGAGCGGCCGAGATCGGGCCGACGCCGGTCTCGGGACCCGCCTCGGGCTGGAGCGGGTGGTTCGGGAGGTACGGCGCCAGGTGTGCGCGCACACCGACCGGGCCGACGCCGGGGCCGCCGCCGCCGTGCGGGATGCAGAAGGTCTTGTGCAGGTTCAGGTGCGAGACGTCGCCGCCGAAGTGACCCGGCTTGGCGAGACCCACCAGGGCGTTCAGGTTGGCGCCGTCGACGTAGACCTGGCCGCCGGCCTCGTGCACCTGGGCACAGATGTCGGCGACGTGCTCCTCGAAGACACCGTGCGTCGAGGGGTACGTGATCATCAGCACCGACAGCTCGTCGCGGTACTGCTCGATCTTGGCGCGCAGGTCCTGGACGTCGATCTCGCCGTCGTCCGCGGTCTTCACGACGACGACCTTCATACCGGCCATCACGGCGCTGGCGGCGTTGGTGCCGTGCGCGGAGGACGGGATGAGGCAGATGGTGCGCTGGTCGTCGCCGTTGGCGCGGTGGTAGCCGCGGACGGCCAGCAGACCGGCCAGCTCGCCCTGCGAACCGGCGTTGGGCTGGAGCGACACCTTGTCGTAGCCGGTGACCTCGGCGAGCTGGTCCTCCAGCTCGTGGATCAGCGTCAGGTAGCCCTGTGCCTGCTCGGCGGGCACGAAGGGGTGGAGCTGCCCGAACTCGGGCCAGGTGACCGACTCCATCTCGGTGGTCGCGTTGAGCTTCATGGTGCAGGAGCCCAGCGGGATCATGCCGCGGTCGAGCGCGTAGTCGCGGTCGGAGAGCTTGCGCAGGTAGCGCAGCATCGCCGTCTCGGAGCGGTGGTCGTGGAACACGGGGTGCGTGAGGTACGCGTCGGTGCGCAGCAGCGCGGCCGGCAGGGTGTCCTCGGTGCTCGCGTCCAGCGCCTCGATGTCGCCCTCGACACCGAACGCGCTCCACACGGCGGCGAGCTGCTCGCGGGTGGTCGTCTCGTCGCACGAGATCGACACCTGGTCGGCGTCGACGGGGTGGAGGTTGACGCCGTTGACGCGGGCGGCGGCCACGATCGCGGCGGCACGGCCCGGGACCCGCACGGTGAGCGTGTCGAAGTAGGCGCCGTGGACGACCTCGACGCCGCCGGCGGTGAGCCCGGCGGCCAGCACCGTGGCGTAGCGGTGGGTACGCCGTGCGATGGTCCGCATGCCCTCGGGGCCGTGGTAGACGGCGTACATGCCGGCCATCACGGCGAGCAGCACCTGAGCGGTGCAGATGTTGCTGGTCGCCTTCTCCCGGCGGATGTGCTGCTCACGCGTCTGCAGGGCGAGGCGGTACGCCTTGTGCCCGTCGGCGTCCACGGACACGCCGACCAGGCGGCCGGGAAGGCTGCGCGCGAAGTTCTCGCGGACCGCCATGTAGCCGGCGTGCGGACCGCCGAAGCCCATCGGCACGCCGAAGCGCTGCGTCGTACCGACGGCGATGTCCGCGCCGAGCTCGCCGGGCGAGGTCAGCAGGGTCAGGGCGAGCAGGTCGGCGGCGACGGTGACAACCGCGCCCAGCTCGTGTGCCTGCTCGACGAGCGGCTTGATGTCGCGTACGGCACCGGAGGCGCCGGGGTACTGGATCAGCACGCCGTTGATCTCACGCCCGGCGAGGTCGGCCGGGATGCCGTCGGCGAGGTCGGCGACGACGATCTCGACGCCGGTCGGCTCCGCACGGGTCTCTATGACGGCGACGGTCTGCGGCAGGGCGTCCGCGTCGACCAGGAAGAGGCCCTTCTTGTTCTTGCCCATGCGGCGGGACAGCGCCATGGCCTCGGCGGCGGCGGTGCCCTCGTCGAGGAGGGAGGCGCCGGAGGTCGGCAGCCCGGACAGCTCGGCGACGACGGTCTGGAAGTTCAGCAGCGCCTCGAGACGGCCCTGCGAGATCTCCGGCTGGTACGGCGTGTACGCGGTGTACCAGGCCGGGTTCTCCATGACGTTGCGCAGGATCACCGGCGGCGTGAACGTACCGTAGTAACCGAGGCCGATCATGGAGCCGAGCACCTGGTTGCGGTCCGCGAGGGAGCGAAGCTCGGCCAGTACCTCGGCCTCGGTGCGCGCGGCCGGCAGGTTCAGGGCCTCGACGTTCTTGATCACGTCCGGCACCGCGGCGGCCGTCAGCTCGTCGAGCGAGCCGTATCCGACCTGCGCGAGCATCTTGGCCCGTGCTTCGGAGTCGGGTCCGATGTGGCGCTGCTCGAAGGGAATGCCCTGTTCGAGCTCGGAGAGCGGAATGCGAGGGGCGGTCATGGCGGAGGCCTCCTGGTCTGACGCGACCTTCGAGGGGCACCCCGGCACGGGTACCCCGACGGCCTCCCCCTCTGTCATCTCAACCTGAGAGTTTCACCGGATGGTCCCGCGGACAACCCGGCTTTCACCGTCGGTGAGAGCGGAGGCCATCGACACCCGCCCTGCTTTCCAGAGTGACCTCGTCCGTGCGGTACGTGAGCCTGAGAGATTCCGGGGAGGAGTTGCTCCTTCGGCGCCTCCGGTGAAAATCCGGAGGACTCTCCCGCACGGGATCAGCAGCCGCTTGCCAGCCTACCAGCGAGGACAAGCCGACAGCCCTCGAGTGGCCGCCTTCACAAATGTGCTCTTTTGTAGTACTTACGGATGAGTTTGCGACCACTGGAGGGACCGTGCAGACCGACATCGATCCGCGCAACCTGATCGGCCGCAAGGCGTTCGACAGCAACGGCACCAAGATCGGCACGATCGACGAGGTGTACCTCGACGACGCGACCGGCGTCCCGGAGTGGGCGGCCATACGCACCGGGCTGTTCAGCAGGGATGCCTTCGTGCCCCTGGAGCCCAGCGAGATCATCGAGGGGACCCTGCGTATCCCCTTCGACCGGGCCCTGATCAAGGACGCCCCCGACTTCGGCGTCGGGCGCCATCTCTCCCCCGAACAGGAGCTCCAGCTCTACCACCACTACGGCCTCGACGTGGCGTCCCCGCCCCCACCGGACCGGGACTTCGGCCGACTCGCGGGCTCCGAGGACACCTGAGCCCCCGGGCCGGGACCACGCGTCCCGGCCGCTGACACCGACGGCCCGGGGCCCGCCGGCGTCCCGCCGGCGTCCTCGGGTCCTCGCTCCACCAGCGGCAGCGGGTCGGCCGGTTCGAGCCGCGGATCGTCCGTCCGGAAGGTCCGCACCCGGCCGGGCTCGGAGTACGGCGTCTCGAACCGCACCGTGACCCGCCCCAGCCCGCTCCCCTGCACCCAGCCATGCCCGTACTCGGCATGACACACGTCGTGCCCGGAGGGCCACCTCCGCTCGGCCGCCGCCACCTCGGCCGCGCCGGTCACCTCGGCCGGCTCGTCCCCGGCATGCTTCTCGGCCACCGGCTCCCCCACGGCCGCGGCCTGTGCCTGCGCGAACAGGTCCTCCTGCGTGTAGTCGGCGAGCCCGGACACACCGACCCCCAGCAGCCGGACGCCGCCGGTCGTGTCCACGCCCTCCAGCAGCCGGGCGGCGGCCTCCCGGACGACGCCGGGGTCGTCCGTGGGCCCCCGCAGCGTCTCGGACCGCGTCAGCGTCGAGAAGTCGTACCGGCGGACCTTCAGCACGATGGTCCGCCCCGACAGTCCGGCCCCGCGCAGCCGCCGCACGCACCGGTCCGCGAGTCGCTGCACCTCGAGCTCCACCCGGACCCGGTCGTGGATGTCCACGTCGTACGTGTCCTCGACCGACACCGACTTGGTCTCCCGCTCGGCCACCACGGGCCGCTCGTCGTGGGCCAGCGCCATCGCGAACAGCGCGTGCCCGTGAGCCTTCCCCAGGAGTCGTACGAGCTCGTCCTCGCCCGCCTCGGCGAGCTCCTCGACGCTGGTGATGCCGGCCCTGCGCAGATGGTCGCCGGTGGCCGGCCCCACACCCGGCAGCGTCCGCACCGACATCGGCCCCAGCAGCGCCCGCTCGGTGCCCGGCTCGATGAGGACGAGACCGTCGGGCTTGGCCTGCTCCGAGGCGATCTTCGCCACCATCTTGGAGGCCGCCAGACCCACCGATCCCGTGAGCCCCGTGACGGCCCGGATGTCCGCACGCAGCTTGACGCCGGTCAGCCGCGCCGACGCCTCGTCCCACGCCGCCCCGCCCGCCTCCAGGTCCACGAACGCCTCGTCCAGGCTCAGCGGCTCCACCAGCGGCGACAGGGCCCGCAGTAGCGCCATCACCTGCTCGCTGACCTCTCGGTACAACCCGAAGCGCGGCACGAGATAGGCGGCGTTCGGTGCGCGCCTGCGGGCCTGGGCCATGGGCATCGCGGAGTTCACCCCGAAAACGCGTGCCTCGTAGGACGCGGTGGCGACGACTCCACGGGGTCCGAGCCCGCCCACGACGACCGCCTTCCCGCGCAGGCTCGGCTTGGACGCCTGCTCCGCGGAGGCGAAGAAGGCGTCCATGTCGAGATGCAGGATCGTGGGCGCGGTTCTCACATCTCCGATGCTGCCCTACGCCACTGACAATGCCCCGGGCCACCGGGGCATCGCGTCATCGGATGCGGCTCACACCGCACGGTTGCGCCGGCGCGCCAGTTCGTCCGCGGGATGGTGCGCGAGGAGCGTCTCACCGGTGTCCACGCGCTCTCCGTGCAACTGGGACAGGGCGCCCTCGACGTCCCGCCACACCACGCCCACGGCGATGCCGAAGACGCCCTGGCCGCCCTGCAGCAGTGCGTGGACCTCGTCCGGGGAGGTGCACTCGTAGACCGTCGCGCCGTCGCTCATGAGCGTCATGCGCTCCAGGTCCTGGAAGCCGCGCTCCCTGAGGTGCTGGACCGTGGTGCGGATGTTCTGCAGCGACACCCCGGTGTCGAGGAACCGCTTGACGATCTTCAGGACCACCACGTCCCGGAAGCTGTAGAGGCGCTGCGTCCCCGACCCGTAGGCGGGACGCACGCTGGGCTCGACCAGTCCGGTCCGCGCCCAGTAGTCGAGCTGCCGGTAGGTGATGCCCGCGGCGGCACACGCCGTGGGCCCGCGGTAACCGACCTCCTCGGGAACCGTCCCTCCCTCGTCGGGCACTGCTGCCGACCGCACCGGAACATGTTCGGCCGCGCTGCCGTGATGGGGGCGCCCCCTGCTCGAGCCGAGCCGAGAGCTTGGGGGAGGGTACGGGCCGCTCTCTCCCGGACCGTGTCCGGGAGCACCCCCAGCCGTACCGTCGCCGCTGCTTCTCACGCCGACCTCCGTCCTTGACCTGCCTTCTCGACGGTAGGCAGTCACCCGGGGCGCGTCAACGATCGCCACACTCGGCACGCCGGGTGATTATCACCCTAAGAGTGGTTTCCCGTGCCCTACCGCGGGGAAAGGCTAGCCGAATGCTCTCGGCGCGGGCCGCGGCACACCACACTCGCCGCAGGCAAATGCCGCCCGAAGCGCGTCTCCGCCCGGCCGGCTCACTGACTGTTGGTGCCGAAGTCCTCGGGCGAGATCTGGTCGAGGAACTCGCGGAACTTCTCCACCTCGTCCTCCTGCTCGTCCGGGATCGCGATTCCCGCGTCGTCGAGCACCCCGTCGCTGCCGTAGATGGGCGTTCCGGTGCGCAACGCCAGCGCTATGGCGTCGGACGGTCTGGCACTCACCTCGACCCCGCTGGCGAAGACGAGCTCGGCGTAGAAGACGCCCTCACGCAGGTCGGTGATGCGTACTTCGGTGAGTTCCTGGCCGACGGCCTCCAGCACGTCCTTGAACAGGTCGTGGGTCAGCGGTCGGGCGGGGGCCATGCCCTGCTGAGCGAAGGCGATCGCCGTCGCCTCCCCCGGTCCGATCCAGATGGGGAGGTAGCGGTCGCCTCCCACTTCACGCAGAAGCACGATCGGTTGGTTGGAGGGCATTTCGACCCGGACACCTACGACATCGAGCTCGTTCACACAGCAACCCTAGGCCGTGCCCGGGACGTTTGGGTAGTCGGGCACAGAACGGGTGGACGATCCACAGTCCGCGCCGGTGGCGCGTATCAGCGCAGACGCACGCCCAGCGCGGTCTGCACGAGCGCAGCGTGCAGCTTCACCGTGAGGCCCGCCAGTTCCTTCGTACGGGCCTCCGCGTGCGCCCGGGTCTGCGGATTGCGGTGGCGCCGCAGAGGGGCGACCACCTGGTCCACCAGTCCCGCGTCACGCTCCGCCGCGGCCTTCATCGCCCTCAGATGGCGCGGCTCGATCCCGAAGCGTCCCAGCTCGACGACGAGCGCGGCGACGGTCACCGCCTCCGCGTCGTAGACACCGTCGGGCAGCGGACCGATCAGTCCGTACGACTCCCACTCCTGGAGCTGCTGCTCACCGATCTCGGCGGCGGCCAGCAGCTCCTCACGGCCCACCCGGGCCACCGTGGGGCCCTCGGGCTCGCCGTAGAGCTCCCCGAGGGGTTCCTGCTCCCCCGCGTCACGCTGGCGGCCGACAGAGGGCAGACGCACCTGGTCACCGCGCGCCATCGCGTCCAGATGCTCGCGGATCACCTTCAGCGGGAGGTAGTGGTCACGCTGCATCCTCAGCACATGGCCGAGGCGCTCGACATCGTCCGGGCTGAACTTGCGATACCCCGACGGGGTCCGCCGTGGCTCGACGAGCCCCTCCGACTCCAGGAACCTGATCTTGGAGATGGTGACTTCGGGGAACTCGTCGCGCAGCAGACTCAGCACCGCGCCGATGCTCATCAGCCCACTGTCCGCGGCGGCGGTACCGCTGCCGGCACCGCCGCTCGGTGTTTGAAGCATGGACATTCCCTCGGTGGCCCCCGGACGGAGTCGGGGGAGGGTCAGATGCCCCGCTGGCTCGCGTAGAAGACCAGCCGGTACTTGCCGATCTGCACCTCGTCACCGTTCGACAGAGGGACCTGGTCGATCCGCTCCCGGTTGACGTACGTGCCGTTCAGGCTGCCGACGTCGGCGACCGTGAACGAACCGTCCGCGACGCGACGGAACTCCACGTGGCGGCGCGACACCGTCACGTCGTCGAGGAAGATGTCGCTCTGCGGATGACGCCCCGCCGTGGTCAGCTCACCGTCCAGCAGGAAGCGGCTGCCCGAGTTGGGGCCACGGCGCACCACCAGGAGCGCCGAACCGACCGGCAGCGCGTCCACGGCCGCCTGCGCCTCCGGGGAGAGCATCGGCGAGGGCGTCTGGCCCGTCACCTCGGCGTCGTAGGCCTCGATGCCGGAGATGGAGATCGTGGACGTCGTCTCCGACGGACGCTCCGGTCCGCCCCGCAGCGGCGCACCGCAGTTGGAACAGAACCGGCTGTTCTCCGCGTTGCGGTTCCCGCACCTCGTACACACCTGGGCCGACATGGACGGATCCTCCTGCCGCGGCTGCCCACCAGGGGCATGGGACGCATACGGGTCGGAGGCGTACCCTCCGCCCGCGCTCGAGGCTGACGGTTCTCCGAAACCTATGCGGCCGGGCTGGCCAGGGTCAACAGACGACGCGCCCTGACCAGCGGGACCGCCGACCTGGTCCCGGAACAGCGGGCGGTCGCCGCTCTGGGACTCCGCGTCCCCTTGGCGCGGTGCGCGATGGCGGGCAGCCGCGCTGTCGCCGCTGTCCTCTCGCGAGCTCTTGCCGAACAACTTCGCAAACAACTTCACGGGCGATTCCCCTTGACCGAAACAGACCCGCCCGTGGGGCAGGACGAACCCTGATTGAACACACCGGTCGACCCGGACATCCTCACAACGTCCGTATCCACCAGACAGTTTCCACCACGCACCACCCATTCGGTGCGCCGACCCCCCGCAACCTCCCGCCCTCGCCCGACGGCCGGCATCCGACCGCCGTTCACCGGGAGGACGACCGAGCGTAGTCAGGCCGCTCCGCCGGTCGCAAGGCATCTACGACGATCTTCGTCGAGCGGTCCACCGTGACGGTGGCCTGCTCCTTCTCCAGTGTCTGCACCACGCCTCCCGGGATGTTCAGGGCCGGCTCAAGGTCCTGCGGCTTGCCGATGACCTTGAAACGATAGGGCTGGGTGATCTTGTTCCCGTCGACCTTCACTCCGCTCCCGGAGTCGGACAGATAGGTACCGGCGACCACGCGCACGCCGTTCACCTGGATCGCCTCCGCACCGGCGGCGCGGAGTTCCTGGATGGCGTCGAGCAGCATGTCCGCCTTGACCGTCCCCTTCGGGTCGTCGATGGTCAACGTGATGCCGGGCCCCTGCGCGGCCACGGTGCCCGCCAGAATGCCGAGTTGCTTCTCCTTCTCGACCGTCTGCTTGCGGGCCTCCTCGGCCTGGTCCGAGCTGTTCTCCAGCTCGGTGCGCTGATCCTCGAGACCCTGCTTCTCGTCCTCAAGACGCTGAGTCCGGCTGTCGAGTTCATCGAGAATGCGCACGAGATCTTCCTGGCGCGCGCCGCGCAGCGCGCTGTCGCCGTCGCTGTTGGACGCCACCTGGACGGCCAGGCCGAATCCCAGACCGAACAGCAGCACCGCGACGATGAGTTGGGCGCGCGACACCCGCGGCGGCCACAGCCCCTTGACCAGCCTCTGACGGCCGGACAGCGGCTGCACGCCACTCTCCTCGGCCACCTGCGGCCCGGGCTCCTCCGCGGCCGCCGGGACCTCTTCCGGCAGCTCCCTGCGCAGCGGGTTCTCGGGGGTCTCGGCTTCGTTCTCGTCGCTCATCGGCCTCACGCCCGGAACACGTGCCGGCGGATGGCCGCGGCATTGGAGAAGATCCGGATGCCGAGGACGACCACGACACCCGTGGAGAGCTGGGCACCCACACCCAACTTGTCACCCAGGAAAACGATCAGCGCGGCGACGACCACGTTCGACAGGAACGAGACCACGAAGACCTTGTCGTCGAAGATGCCGTCCAGCATCGCGCGCAGACCGCCGAACACGGCGTCGAGCGCCGCCACGACGGCGATCGGAAGGTACGGCTCGACGACCGCCGGAACCTCGGGCCGGACCAACAGTCCAGCCACGACTCCCACGACGAGGCCCAGTACGGCGATCACGGTGTGCCCTTCTCTGTTCTCGGCTCTGCTGTACGTACGATCACACTCGGTGCGGCGGACAACCGGACGTCCGCCTCGACGGAGATGCCGGTCCTGATGCCGTAGTTCTCCTGCAGGGCATGCAGATACAGCCCGTCGGCGCTGTTCTGGAACCTGGTGCTGAGCCTTTGGCCGTCCCCCACCGCGAGCACCGTGTACGGCGGCACCAGCGGCTTGTTGTCGACCAGTATCGCGTCACCCGCGGCCCTGATGGCCGACAGTGCGGTCAGCCGCTGTCCATTGACGGAGACGGCCTCGGCGCCCGACTCCCACAGACCGTTGACCACGCGCTGCATGTCACGGTCCCGCACCCGTCCGGTGTCGGAGAAGCCCGAGGTCTCCCGCGGATTGGTGCCGTCACCGCCCGTGCTGGCTTCCTTGGCGTCGTTGACGACGAGTTTCACGCCCGGTCCGTGCACATCGGTGGCACCGGACAGGACGCTCACCAGGTCGGCCTGATCGTCGCCGTCCTTCTTCAGCGCCGCGCGCTGGCGGGCGCCGACATCGGCGCGCAGGGTGTCGACGCCGTTCTCCAGCCTGTCCGCGGCCGTCGTCTCGCGCTCGATGCGGTCGATGAGCTCCTGGCGCTCCTTGGCCACGACAGGGGCCGCGAGCCGGGCGTTCGCCGCTCCCAAGGTGACCACGAGCGCGGCGAGCACCAGACCCGCGGCGAGACCCGCCTTGGCCTTGAGTGTCTTCGGCAGGCCGCCTGTGCCCTCGGCCCGCTTGCGGGCAGCCGCTTCGGCGTACCCCTCGTCGAGGCTGTGGTCCATGACGTTGGTGAGCAGCGACATGGAGGCGTCCGGGCGCGAGGGGCGCGGAGCGCTGCTCCGAACGGGGGGCTGCTGCGGCATGCCGCACATCGTCGCACGTCGTGGGTGCTACCTCCGAATGGCCCCACCAACGTGCCGGACAGGCCCCCTGGGGGCACTTGTCCGACACGTACGGGTGAAGAGAACGTTTCAGCGGCCGGCGCTGTCCACGACGGCCGCCCACTCGTCGAGCAGAGCCTCCGCGGAGGCGTCGTCCGGTCCTTCCGCCCACAGATGGGTGACGGCCTCGGCGGGGTCCGGCAGCACCATCACCCAGCGCCCGTCCGTCTCCACGACACGGACGCCGTCCGTCGTGTCCACGAAGCGGTCTCCCGCCTCCTCAACGACCCGGCGCATGACCAGACCCTTCACGGCCCACGGCGTCGCGAGATCCCGCTTGAGGACGTGCGCCCGCGGAATCCGGGCGTCGATCTGGCTGAGCGTGAGCTGTGTCCGCGCGACCAGACCGATGAGCCGTACGAAGGCCGCCGCGCCGTCGAAGACGCCGCTGAACTCGGGAATGATGAAGCCGCCGCGCGCGTCGCCGCCGAAGATCGTCGACTCCTCGCGGCCGACCCGGGTCAGGTCGTCCGGTGACGTGGTCGTCCACTCCACCTGCGTGCCGTGGTACGCCGCCACCTGCTCGGCGATCCGCGTGGTCGTGACCGGCAGCGCCACCCGCCCGCTGCGCCGCTCCGCGGCCACCAGGTCGAGCATCACGAGCAGGGCCCGGTCGTCCTCGACGATCCGCCCCTTCTCGTCGACGAGGGACAGCCGCTCGCCCACCGGGTCGAAGCGCACTCCGAACGCGGCCCGCGCGGACGCGACGATCTCGCCCAGCCGCACCAGGCCGGCCCGCCGTGTCTCGGCCGTCTCGGTCGGCCTGGACTCGTCGAGGCCCGGATTGATGGTCAGGGAGTCCACACCGAGCTTGCCCAGCAGGCTGGGCAGCACCAGTCCGGCACTTCCGTTGGAGGCGTCGACGACCACCTTCATCCCGGAATCCGCGATCCCGGTGGTGTCGACGTTGCGCAGCAGCGATCCCGTGTACGAGTCGAAGACGCTCGCGGGGAAGTGCAGATCCCCGATCTCGCCGGGGAAGGCACGCCGGTACTCCTGTCGCGCGAACACCCGGTCCAGCTTCCGCTGGCCGCCCTGCGAGAGGTCGGCACCCTGTCCGTCGAAGAACATGATGTCGACGGAGTCGGGCACTCCGGGTGTCGTGCGGATCATGATTCCGCCGGCACTGCCCCGGGCCGTCTGCTGCCGCGCCACGGGCAGCGGTACGTTCTCCAGGTCGCGTACGTCCATGGCGCTGGCCTGCAACGCCGAGATCACCGCCCGCTTCAGCGCGCGAGCGCCTCGGGAGTGGTCGCGGGCCGTGGTGACGGTCGAGCCCTTCTTGAGGGTCGTCGCATAGGCACCCGCCAGACGCACGGCCAGCTCCGGGGTGATCTCGACATTCAGGATCCCGGAGACGCCACGAGCGCCGAAGAGGTGGGCCTGGCCGCGCGACTCCCAGATCACCGAGGTGTTGACGAAGGCGCCGGCCTCGATGGTCTTGAACGGATAGACGCGGACGTTGCCCTGAATGATCGATTCTTCACCGACGAGGCACTCATCGCCGATCACGGCGCCGTCCTCGATGCGGGCGGCCCGCATGATGTCGGTGTTCTTTCCGACCACACAGCCGCGCAGATTGCTGTGCTGCCCGATGTACACGTTGTCGTGCACGACGGCCCGGTGCAGGAAGGCACCGCTCTTGACGACGACGTTGGAGCCGACGACCGTGTGTTCGCGGATCTCGGCACTCGCCTCGACCTTGGCGTAGTCGCCGATGTAGAGCGGCCCGCGCAGCACGGCGTCGGGGTGCACCTCCGCACCCTCGGCCACCCACACGCCGGGGGAGATCTCGAACCCGTCGAGTTCGACGTCGACCTTGCCCTCCAGGACGTCCGCCTGGGCCTTCACATAGCTCTCGTGTGTACCGACGTCCTCCCAGTAGCCCTCGGCGATGTAGCCGTAGACGGGCTTGCCTTCCTTCATGAGCTGGGGGAAGACGTCGCCGGACCAGTCGACGGAGGTATCCGCCTCGACGTAGTCGAAGACCTCGGGCTCCATGACGTAGATGCCCGTGTTCACGGTGTCCGAGAAGACCTGGCCCCAGGTCGGCTTCTCCAGGAAGCGTTCGACCTTGCCTTCCTCGTCCACGATGGTGATGCCGAATTCCAGCGGATTGGGGACGCGCGTCAGACAGACGGTGACGAGCGCGCCCTTCTCCTTGTGGAAGTTGATGAGTTCGGTGAGGTCGAAGTCGGTGAGGGCATCACCGGAGATGACGAGGAAAGCGTCGTCCTTCAACGCCTCCTCGGCATTCTTGACGCTCCCTGCGGTACCGAGTGGCTTCTCCTCGTTGGCATAGGTCAGCTCCATGCCGAGCTCTTCACCGTCACCGAAGTAGTTCTTGACCATGGAGGCCAGGAACTGGACAGTGACGACTGTTTCGTTGAGCCCATGCCTTTTCAGCAGCCTGAGCACATGCTCCATGATCGGGCGGTTCACCACCGGCAGGAGCGGCTTGGGCATGCTCGAGGTCATCGGGCGAAGGCGTGTGCCTTCGCCTCCGGCCATCACGACGGCCTTCATGTCGGAAGCGTCCTCCTTGAAGAGACGACGGTACAGCCGACTTCACCCGTCCTGATTGTCCCGCAGATTTCGGGCGGGGGCCATCGGGGCACCACTTCCGCCCAATCGGGCCGAGCTCAATCGGTCACGGTGTCTGCCCGGATCAACCGGCGGACCTGCACCACGTAGAGGACTCCTGCCCACCAGTAGAGGGTTGTACCCCATCCGGCGAACGCCCATCCGAAAATAGCGCCGAGTGTCGCGATCCAGCCGCTCGCGTCACTGAGCAGCAGCAACGGGAAGGCGTACATCAGGTTGAAGGTGGCCGCCTTCCCGAGGAAGTTCACCTGCGGGGGCGGATAGCCGTGGCGCCGGAGGATCCACACCATCACCAGCAGAACCAGCTCGCGGGCGAGAAGAGCAGCCGTGAGCCAGATCGGAAGAATCTCGCGCCAGGTGAGTCCGACGAGCGTCGACAGAATGTAGAGCCGGTCGGCCGCGGGATCCAGCAGCCGGCCGAGGTTGCTGATCTGGTTCCAGCGCCGGGCGAGCTTGCCGTCCAGATAGTCGCTGATACCGCTCAGCATGAGGACGAGCAGCGCCCAACCGTCGCTGTTGGGGCCACCGAACTCCGGCCTGAGGATCAACCACAGGAAGACGGGCACGCCGGCGAGACGCGCCATGCTGAGGATGTTCGGGATGGTGAGGACCCGGTCCGTCTGAACGCGGGTCTCCTGGACCTCCACCCGGGGGCCTCCTGTGGGAAACGAGCCAACGATGCCCCCTGACCTTACCCGCAGCCCTGGCGCCTCAGCGCAGAGGGGGAGGCAGAAGCGAGGACGTCTTCCGGGAACTCCGCTTCCGGGAACTCCGCCGGAAAACAAAAAAGCTCCGGCTCTCGGGATAAATCCCGAGAGCCGGAGCTCTAAAATTTGTTCGGCGGCGTCCTACTCTCCCACAGGGTCCCCCCTGCAGTACCATCGGCGCTGTGAGGCTTAGCTTCCGGGTTCGGAATGTAACCGGGCGTTTCCCTCACGCTATGACCACCGAAACACTATGAAACTGTCAACCGGAGCCGTGGCATAGCTACGACGGTTGTTCGTGGTTTCAGAACCAACACAGTGGACGCGAGCAACTGAGGACAAGCCCTCGGCCTATTAGTACCAGTCACCTCCACCCGTTACCGGGCTTCCAGATCTGGCCTATCAACCCAGTCGTCTACTGGGAGCCTTAACCCCTCAAGGGGGTGGGAATACTCATCTCGAAGCAGGCTTCCCGCTTAGATGCTTTCAGCGGTTATCCCTCCCGAACGTAGCCAACCAGCCATGCCCTTGGCAGGACAACTGGCACACCAGAGGTTCGTCCGTCCCGGTCCTCTCGTACTAGGGACAGCCCTTCTCAATATTCCTACGCGCACAGCGGATAGGGACCGAACTGTCTCACGACGTTCTAAACCCAGCTCGCGTACCGCTTTAATGGGCGAACAGCCCAACCCTTGGGACCGACTCCAGCCCCAGGATGCGACGAGCCGACATCGAGGTGCCAAACCATCCCGTCGATATGGACTCTTGGGGAAGATCAGCCTGTTATCCCCGGGGTACCTTTTATCCGTTGAGCGACGGCGCTTCCACAAGCCACCGCCGGATCACTAGTCCCGACTTTCGTCCCTGCTCGACCCGTCGGTCTCACAGTCAAGCTCCCTTGTGCACTTACACTCAACACCTGATTGCCAACCAGGCTGAGGGAACCTTTGGGCGCCTCCGTTACTCTTTAGGAGGCAACCGCCCCAGTTAAACTACCCATCAGACACTGTCCCTGATCCGGATCACGGACCCAGGTTAGACATCCAGCACGACCAGACTGGTATTTCAACGACGACTCCACCCGAACTGGCGTCCGAGTTTCAAAGTCTCCCAGCTATCCTACACAAGCCGAACCGAACACCAATATCAAACTGTAGTAAAGGTCCCGGGGTCTTTCCGTCCTGCTGCGCGAAACGAGCATCTTTACTCGTAGTGCAATTTCACCGGGCCTATGGTTGAGACAGTCGAGAAGTCGTTACGCCATTCGTGCAGGTCGGAACTTACCCGACAAGGAATTTCGCTACCTTAGGATGGTTATAGTTACCACCGCCGTTTACTGGCGCTTAAGTTCTCAGCTTCGCCACAACGAATTGTGACTAACCGGTCCCCTTAACGTTCCAGCACCGGGCAGGCGTCAGTCCGTATACATCGCCTTACGGCTTCGCACGGACCTGTGTTTTTAGTAAACAGTCGCTTCTCGCTGGTCTCTGCGGCCACCCCCAGCTCATGGAGTAAATCCAATCACCGGTGATGGCCCCCCTTCTCCCGAAGTTACGGGGGCATTTTGCCGAGTTCCTTAACCATAGTTCACCCGAACGCCTCGGTATTCTCTACCTGACCACCTGAGTCGGTTTAGGGTACGGGCCGCCATGAAACTCGCTAGAGGCTTTTCTCGACAGCATAGGATCATCCACTTCACCACAATCGGCTCGGCATCGGGTCTCAGCCTTGATGTGTGACGGATTTGCCTATCACACGGCCTACACCCTTACCCCGGGACAACCACCGCCCGGGATGGACTACCTTCCTGCGTCACCCCATCACTCACCTACTACAGGTCTGGTCCGTCGGCTCCACCACTCCCCTTTGCCCGAAGGCTCCGGGGCGGCTTCACGGACTTAGCATCGCCTGGTTCGATGTTTGACGCTTCACAGCGGGTACCGGAATATCAACCGGTTATCCATCGACTACGCCTGTCGGCCTCGCCTTAGGTCCCGACTTACCCTGGGCAGATCAGCTTGACCCAGGAACCCTTAGTCAATCGGCGCACACGTTTCTCACGTGTGTATCGCTACTCATGCCTGCATTCTCACTCGTGAACCGTCCACCACTGCCTTCCGGCGCGGCTTCACCCGGCACACGACGCTCCCCTACCCATCACAGCGGGCGTTGGCCCTATTGCTGCAATGACACGACTTCGGCGGTACGCTTGAGCCCCGCTACATTGTCGGCGCGGAATCACTAGACCAGTGAGCTATTACGCACTCTTTCAAGGGTGGCTGCTTCTAAGCCAACCTCCTGGTTGTCTCTGCGACTCCACATCCTTTCCCACTTAGCGTACGCTTAGGGGCCTTAGTCGATGCTCTGGGCTGTTTCCCTCTCGACCATGGAGCTTATCCCCCACAGTCTCACTGCCGCGCTCTCACTTACCGGCATTCGGAGTTTGGCTAAGGTCAGTAACCCGGTAGGGCCCATCGCCTATCCAGTGCTCTACCTCCGGCAAGAAACACACGACGCTGCACCTAAATGCATTTCGGGGAGAACCAGCTATCACGGAGTTTGATTGGCCTTTCACCCCTAACCACAGGTCATCCCCCAGGTTTTCAACCCTGGTGGGTTCGGTCCTCCACGACCTCTTACAGCCGCTTCAACCTGCCCATGGCTAGATCACTCCGCTTCGGGTCTTGAGCGCGCTACTGAATCGCCCTATTCGGACTCGCTTTCGCTACGGCTTCC
>NZ_JBSFZS010000046.1:0-60077 GCF_053600395.1 Streptomyces sp. NPDC005070
AGATCGTCACCGCCCTCCTGGAGGCCCACAGGGCGGCCCGGGCCGACGCGGCCGGCGAGGCCGGAAGCCGCACCCGGGCCCCGCTCGACCGGGATCTGTTCGACCGGGCCCTGCGCCACCGGATCTTCGGCGACGACCGGCTCGGCCCCGTGGCCCGCAACGTGATCAAGCTCTGGTACGCCGGAATGTGGTACGCGCTGCCTGCCGAGTGGACCGACCGCTACGGGGCCAGGGCAGCGGGCGAGACCTCCACGGTCACCGCCGCCGCCTACCAGGAGGGGCTCCTGTGGCGGGCCATCGGGGCCAATCCCCCGGGTGCCAAGGCCCCCGGATACGGCTCCTGGGCTCAGCCGCCCCGCATCGCGGACCGCTACCTGAAGGGGGCGACGAGATGACGGACACACTCGAACGTCTCAGCCCGGACAAGGTGAAGCTCGGCGTCTGCTGCACCCTGTGGTGGAACGACGACTTCCCCGCCATCGACGCCGGCATCTCCTTCGGCCAGGCCGTGAGCGACATGGCGCTCGCCGGCTTCCAGGGCTGCAGCATCGGGCACAAGTACCCCTCGGACGCCGCCGAGCTCAAGGCCGCACTCGATCTCCGCGGCCTGAGTGTGTCCGAGCCCTGGACGAGCACGTACTTCACGATCGGCAGGATGCGGGAGAAGACGGTCGCCGCTTTCGAGGAGACGCTGACCCATATCAAGACCCTGGGCGGGACCGAGCTGGTCGTGGCCGAGTTCGGCGCCTCGTCCCACCTGCTGCCCGTGGACGTCTTCGCCAACCGCCCGGTCTTCACCGACTCCCAGTGGGACGCCTTGACTTCGGGCCTGAACGAGCTCGGCGGGATCGCCGCCTCGGCCGGGCTGAAGCTCAGCTATCACCACCACATGGGCACGGGCGTCATGACGCGGGCCGACATCGACCGGCTGATGGCCTCGACCGATCCGGAGCTGGTCCACCTGCTGCTCGACACCGGGCACATGGCCTTCGCCGGTGACGATCCGCTGGATCTGGCCCGGGACTACGCCGACCGCATCGGTCACGTCCACCTGAAGAGCGTCCGGCCCGAGGTCGTGAGCCGGGTGCGGGAAGAGGGCCTGTCGTTCCAGGAGGCCATCCAGCTCGGCGTCTTCACCGTGCCGGGAGACGGCGGGATCGACTTCCGGCCCATCCTCGAAGCGCTGGCCGCCGCCCACTACCAGGGGTGGCTGGTCGTGGAAGCGGAACAGGACCCGAACAAGGCCGTACCGCTCGAGTACGCCAAGAAGGCCCGTGCCTACCTCGCCGACATCCTGGGCTGGTGACCATGAACGCGACCATCGGACGAGACGTCTTCTTCAGCTTCTTCATGTTCACGGCTGATCTGCGACCACAGGACGCGCGGTACAGCCGCGTACTGATCGATCACTTGAAGGTCCTGACCGACATGGGCTACGACGGCTTCGACGTGCACATCGCCGCCCAGCCCGCGAGCGTCGATCACAAGCTCGAGGTCGACGGTTACGCCGGCCTCAGGAAGACATTCGAACGGGCGGGGCTGGGGGACGTGAAGTTCACCACCAACGTCGGGACCACACGCACCTTCGACCCGACGTCGCCCTACGAGGAGCAGCGCGCGCAGGCCCTGTCCTACCTCAAGTCGCGCGTCGACATCACACGCGTCCTGGGCGGCGACTCCATCATGTCCGGGCCGTTCATCTATCCCTACGGGGTCTTTCCCCTCACGGACACCGATGAGCCGATCTGGAGCGACGCCCTGCAGGACTGGATGAAGCCGCGCTACGACGCGGCGCGTTCCGTCTTCGAGGAACTGCTGGAGTACGCCGCGGCGCGCGAGGTGAGGCTCGCCGTCGAGCCCGTCAAGAGCTGGGAGACGCCGCCGCCCAACATGGTCTCGGAGGTACTGGACTTCCTCGAGGGCCTGGAGCACCCGCAGGGCGGCGTGACGATCGACACGGCGCAGGTCGTGATGGAGAGCCAGGGTCCGTCGGTCCTCAGGGAGAACGTCGGGCGGGCGACACGGCAGGACCGGCTCTACTACGTCCACATCTCCGCACCCGACCGGGGGGCGGTGAAGGACAGCTGGATTCCGTGGGACGTCCTCGCGCGCGAGATCGAGCCGGTGTACCGCGGGCCGTACCTGATCGAAGTGTTCAACGCGATCCCGCCGTTCGACGCTTCCATGCGCATGGCGCGCCGGCGTTTCTGGCGACCCGGCGAGGACGAGCCGGTGCCCGGCAGGGACAGCGCCTACGACGTGGCCGAGGCCGCGTTGGAGGAGCTGCGAGAGAAGACCGCCTAATCCCGGAAAGGGGACTCCCGTGCTGGCTCAGGTGTCGGATCCCATCACCATGGTCGTGAAGCAGACGGGCGACGTGCGTATTCACACGTTCGTCGCGTCCTTCACGGGCAGCAACATCGCGAACGCCACGCATGTCATCGAAACCAGGAACCAGCTCGTTCTCGTCGACGCGCAGTTTCTCGCCCCCTACGCGAGAGCCTTCAGGGACTACGCGGACAGCCTGGGCAAGCCGATCGAAAGGCTGTACCTCTCCCACCGTCATCCCGACCACTGGTTCGGTCTCGGGACCGCGTTCAGCGACGTCACGGTCCACGCGCTGTCCGAGACCATGACGTTCATCCACGACCATGGCGAGGACTCGAGAAGCGACCACTGGAAACTCGGTGACCTCGCCCCGGAGCGCGTCGTCGTTCCGGAACGGGTCGCCAGTGCCGGCGAGGACAAGATCGACGGGGTCAGGTACGTCTTCGACCGGGTGACGGACACCGAGATCGACTACCACCTCACCATCAGGCTTCCCGATCTGGGCGTGTACTTCACTCAGGATCTGCTCTACAGCGGCACCCATCTGTACCTGACGAAACACATGGACCACTGGATCCGGGTGCTGGGCGACATGCTGGTGTCGGACTACGAACTGTTCCTGCCGGGCCACGGTCTGCCGGCCGACAAGAACGAAGTCGCCCGCAACATCGAGTACCTTTCCGCCGCTCGGCAGGCGATCGGTGACGGGCTGACAGGCGACGCCTTCAAGAGCTTCATGCTGCAGCGGTATCCGGAGCGCAAGTGCCCGGGGATCTTCGACATCTACATGCCCCGGCTGTTCGGCAGCGCGAGCGACTACTGACCACGGAGGTGCTTCAACCATGAACGAGAGTTGCACTGTAGGGCGTTACCTGGTGGACCGGCTCCGCGAACTGGGGCTGGAGCACCTGTTCGCCATCGCGGGAGACTACTCGATCGAATGGCTGAACCGGTACGTCGCGCCGAGCGGCACGAAGATCATCGAGGAAGTCAACGAGGTGAACGCCGGTTACGCGGCGGACGGCTACGCGAGGCTGAGGGGAATCGGCGCCCTCTGCGTCACCTACTCCGCGGGCGCCCTCTGCGCCGTGAACGCGGTCGCCGGCGCCTATGTCGAGAAAGTGCCACTCGTGCTGATCAACGGCACACCGAGCGTCAAGAAGACCATCACCTTCGAGCAGACCGGCTTCAGCGCGCATCACTTCATCAGCGGACGGGAAACGGATCTCCAGTCGTTCGAGCACCTGACGGTGGCGGCCATCCGGATCGACAATCCGGACCTCGCGCCGACGCTGATCGACTACGCCTTGACCCGGTGCATCAGCGAACGGCGCCCGATCTACATCGAACTGCTCCAGGACATGGTCGACTTGGAGTGCCGGCCGCCGGAGGGCGTACTGAAGCCGGTCAGGGTCCTGTCGGACGAGACCAGCCTGGAACAGTCGGTCGCTCAGATCTGCGCGAAGCTCGAAAGCGCCGAGAGTCCTCTCATCTGGCTCGGTGTGGAGATCGACCGTCTCGGCCTTCAGGACAAGGCCATGCGTCTGATCCAGCAACTGAACGTCCCGTTCGTCACGGAACTCCTCAGCAAGGCCGTCCTGTCCGAGGACGACGCCCTGTTCGCCGGCGTGCTGGACGGCCAGGCGTCGTCGAAGGTCGTGACGGATCTGGCCGCCACGTCCGACTTCGTCCTGGCGCTCGGCGTATGGCTGACGGACATCAACTCGTTGGGCTGGGACCCGGACTACGACAAGACCGCGTTCGCGTCGTTCGACGCGGTCAAGTTCGGAACCTACTTCGGCGGGCAGGTCGCGTTGGAGCACCTGATCGACGGCATTCTGGCGGAGAAGATCGCGCCCAAGGAGCGGAAACTGCCGGAGATCCCGGCGCGCAGCGCGCCGACGATGGAGAAGGCCGATGTCATCACTTACCAGGGGTTCTACGACTACATCCAGCGGTACGTCGACAGGAACACCATCGTCGGTGCCGACGCGAGCATGAACTACTTCGGAAGCCTGCTGCTCGACGTGCCCAGTCCCGGCGGATTCGTCGTCCAGTCGTCCTACTCGTCGATCGGCTACAGCGCGCCGGCCGCGACGGGTATCTGCCTGGCGAAGCGTCCCGACCAGAGGGTCCTGGTCTTCTCGGGTGACGGCGGCTTCCAGATGACGGCCCAATGCCTCTCGACCCAGACCCGGCTGGGGCTCGATCCGATCGTCTTCGTCATCGACAACGGCGTCTACGCCGTGGAGCAGTGGCTCGCCGACGCGGCGGTGTTCCACTCCGACGAACCGTTCTACAAGCCCTGCGAGCTGCACCGGTGGAACTACAGCACGCTGGCGGAGGTCTTCGGCTGCCGGGGATGGGAAGTCGGCACGTACGGCGAACTGGAGGATGCCGTGACGGGTGCGCTGGAGTACTCGAGCGGTCCGTCCATCATTCAGGTACGCGTGCCTGAGAAGACGATCCCGGACAACGCGAACTGGAAAGCCCGGTAGCAGGACTCCTCGCGCGGACGGCGAGGCGTGACGGGGACGTGTGATGCGGTGGTGGCGGCATGGTATTTGGATGGGTGCGGTCGCGCTCACAGGGACCGTGCTCTGCGTGGCGTTCTCCAACGGCGATCTCGGCAAGACCTCGGTCCTGACCGCCGTTCTCGGTTTCGGGTTCTCCCTCTTCGGGCTCTCGGTCAATCTGTGGAAGAGCGCTCCGCAGGGCGAGGAGGCGAACGAGGGCTCGGCTCCCTCCCGGGAGCGATTGGAGCAGTGGGCCGAGCGGCTGTCGGGCGCGGTGGAGGAGCAGTGGCGGGCGGAGTGGCGGCTGCGCCGGCTCCAGGACCCCTACCCGCTGGAGGTGCGCTGGTCGCCCGCCGAAGCGTGGCTGGTCGACGCTCCGGGCGAGGTCGGTCCCGTCGTGACGGAAGGTGACCGGCTCGAGGACATCTCCAGCGTCCTGGAAGCCGTCCCGTCCCGGCGGCTGGTGGTGCTCGGTGAACCGGGAAGCGGCAAGACCATGCTGGCCGTGGGGTTCATCCTGGACCGGCTCGCCCGATGGCAGCCCGGCGATCGCGTCCCGGTGCTTTTCCCCCTGTCGAGCTGGCAGCCCGAGCAGAAGAGTCTGCGGGGCTGGATGGCCGCCCATCTGGCCGCGACCCATCCGGGCGCCTCCTGGGCCGACAAGCTGCTGCGAGCCGGGCTCGTACTGCCTGTTTTCGACGGGTTGGACGAGATGCCGCAGGCATCGTGGGCAACGGCTCTGCGGCGGCTCAACACGGAACTCGACTCGGGTGAGCCGGTTCTGGTGACGTGCCGTACGGAGGCGTACGCGAAGGCGGTGGAGACGAGCGACGTGTTCACCGCCGCGGCGGTCATCGAACTGCGGCCTCTGACGTTCGAGACCGTGGGCTCCTATCTGGCGCGCACCGGCCGGCCCGTACGCGGAGAGGGCGGAGAGCGCGCCACGCGCTGGGATCCGGTGCTCGCGGAGTTTCGCCGGCATCCGGACGATCCCGTCGCCCGTACGGTGCGCTCGGCCCTCAGCACACCGCTGATGGTGGCCATGGCGCGGGCCGCCTACGGCGACACCGGCCGGGACCCCACCGAACTGCTCGACGGCCGGTTCGCCGATCCGGACGTCCTGGAACGGCATCTGCTGGACAGTTTCGTCCCGGCCGCGTTCGCGGACAGCCCACGCGCCGAGGAGGCCGGCGCCTGGCTGGGCGAACTCGCCGCTCAGCTACAGCGGCAGACCACCCGGCAGCTCGCCTGGTGGCGGCTGCGCCGCGCGCTGCCGTGGCCGCTGCGCACGCTGGGCCCGATCCTGCTCCTCGGATGCGTGGCGCTCGTGCTCGGCGTGGCCTGGATCCCCGTCGCCGGACTCAAGGCGCCCGCGATGATGTGCGGGTTCATTCTCGGAGTGGGGCTGGGCTACACCGTGCTCGGGGCGTGGATCTCGACCCGTCGGCGGACGGCGGAATGGTCGGCGCGGGTGATCGTCACCGCCGTGCTGGCGGGGGTTCTGGTCGGGTCGGTCGCCAGCACCAGCCTGGACTGGACCACCTCCCTGCCCAACGCGAACGTCGGCCCGACGTGGCTCGGCGCGGCCGCGTTCGCCATGGCGTTCGGACTCACCACGGCCATCGCGCTGGGGGTACTGGGGATCATCGGGGAGCCGCTTCCCTCCTATGCGGCTTTCGGTGGGCGGGGGTCGGTCAGAGCCGTCGTGGTCGTGTTCATGTCCGCGGTGATCGGCTTCTTCCTCCCGCAGCTGTTCGTCGTTCCGCCGTGGGTACCGCCCACGACGGCGATAGCGGCCGGCGCCCTGGTGGCCATGGGACTGCGCAACTGGCAGGGCGGCACCGCCCGCGGGGCGACGTCCCCCCGTCCCCAGCGTGCTCGCGGACACTTCCGGACGGCCCTGGTCCGCGGGCTCAGAACCGGTCTCCTGACCGGTCTGGCCCTGGGCGCGGCGTTCGGTGTCACGACCGCCACCGTGGCCGGCGCCCGGGCCACCGTGTCGGCGGACTTCCCCGCCGGCGTGGTGCACCACCTCACGGACGGCACGCGCTATGTCGTCACGGCGGACGGCTGGGTCCACGGCGTACGCCCCAACGACGACCGCTATCTGCGCACACCCGAGCCGGTCGACGGCGTCGTCGAGGTGCACGCCGACGGCACGGCGTACGCGTCCCCCGCCGGGACAGCGCGCCAGGACTGCTCGGGTTCCGTGCGCTGCACCCCCTTCCACGGTCGCATAGAGCTGGAGCTGCGCGCTTCCCGGACCAACCCGCAGGTCAGACTGCCGAGCGGGGCGTACGTGGAGGATTCCGCGTTCCAGACCGAGGTACCCGGCCGTTCGTACGACTGGCTGTTCGCGGCACCGCCGAGCGTGCTCTTCGGCAGCTATCTGAGTCTGGGGCTGACCGCCGGCCTGGGCCTCGGTCTGGTCAGCGGACTGGCGGCCGGCTTCCACGCGTGGATGGTCTCGCCGATCGACACCGCGCGAGCCGCCGGACCCCAGGCCACGTTGCGGTTCGACCGGGTCGCCGCCATCACGCGGGGCGTCACGCTGGTGGCGTTCGGCGTCGTCGCCGCGGTACTCGCGTCGGTGACCCTGGCCCGGACGTCCGGGACATCCGATTCCTTCGGCCTCGTCCTCCTGACCTGGCTGCTCGTCGGCCCCTTCTCCGTGTTCATCAGCGCTTGGGGCTGGCTCCTCGTGACCCGTCTGTGGCTGTGCGGCAACGGGCGGCTGCCCTGGCGTCTGATGGCGTTCCTGGAGGAGGCGCACCAGCGCGGTGTGCTGCGTCAGGCGGGAGCGGCCTACGAGTTCCGGCATGCCCGGCTCCAGGAACACCTGGCGTCGTCCGCGGCGACGCCCGCGCCGGACCCTCTCTGGCCGAACGGCGGCCGGACATAAGGGTGTTCACCGCGCCCGACCCGGGTCAGGCCGGCCAGACGCCCGTCTCCAGCAGGGAGTTGATCGCCGTCATGTACGGCGCGATGTCCAGGCCCTGTTCGGCCAGCCACGTGTCCGAGTAGTACTTGTCGAGATAGCGGTCACCGGGGTCGCAGAGCAGCGTCACCACGCTTCCCGTGCGCCCCTCGGCCACCATCTCGGCGACGATCTTCAGGGAGCTCCACAGGCCGGTGCCGGTCGAGCCGCCCGCCTTGCGGCCGATGGCCTGCTCCAGGGCGCGTACCGCGGCGATGCTCGCGGCGTCCGGCACCTTCATCATGCGGTCGATGGCCCCGGGCACGAAGCTCGGCTCGACGCGCGGTCTGCCGATGCCCTCGATGCGCGAGCCGCGGTCGCAGGTGACGTCCGGATCGCCGGTGGTCCAGCCCTCGAAGAAGCAGGAGTTGTCCGGGTCGGCCACACAGATGCGGGTGTCCGCCTGCATGTAGTGGACATAGCGGGCGAGGGTCGCCGAGGTGCCGCCGGTGCCGGCCGTGGCGACGATCCAGGTGGGTTCCGGGAATCGCTCGAGGGCCAGTTGGCGGAAAATGGACTCGGCGATGTTGTTGTTCCCGCGCCAGTCCGTGGCCCTTTCCGCGTAGGTGAACTGATCCATGTAGTGGCCGCCGGTCTCGGCCGCGAGAGCGACGGACTCCTCGTAGATCTTGCGCGAGTCGTCCACGAAGTGGCACTGCCCGCCGTGGAATTCGATCAGCCGGCATTTCTCGGCGCTCGTCGTGCGCGGCATGACGGCGATGAAGGGCACCCCGACGAGCCCCGCGAAATAGGCCTCGGACACGGCCGTCGAGCCGCTGGACGCCTCGATCACCGGGCGGCCCGGCCGGATCCAGCCGTTGCACAGGCCGTACAGGAAGAGCGAGCGGGCCAGGCGGTGCTTGAGGCTGCCCGTGGGGTGGGTCGACTCGTCCTTCAGATACAGGTCGACACCCCACTCCTCGGGGAGCGGGAAGCGGAGCAGATGCGTGTCCGCGGAGCGATTCGCGTCCGCCTGGACCTTGCGCACGGCTTCTTTGAGCCAGCTCCGGTACTCCGCGTCGCTCCGGTCGACGTCGAGGGTCTCACCGGTCCTGATCGGCTGGGCAGTGCTCACGGGAAGGCTCCTAACGCGCGGCGCGCCGACACCGCTTCGACTGGTCGGACGCTTCGATCATAGGCACCTTCCACACGCTTCTCACCTGCATAAACACACCTTTGGGCAGCCCAAAGACGCCCCTGGGGGAGGCGGGGAATCCGCATCCGGGAATCATCGGATCCCCGGATCCGGATCCATCGGATCCCGGATGCGGATCCATCGGATCCCGGTTCCGGGCCCATCGGATCCCCTTCAGGGGGCGCATCCCGGCCTTTGCTCCCGTCACCACGACCACCTCGCCATACGCACTGGTGCTCGTCGCCACCTGCGGGCAGACTGCACCGCGCGGGGCGGTCGTCCCCGACGCGGATGCACACTGGGTCACGACAGGGCACAGCCGGAGCGCACAAGGGGGCGGAGCACCATGGCGGAGCCGGAGTTCACGGCCACGGGCGTGCGGATCGGGAAGAGGCTGCGTTCGCTCACCCGGGCCGGACAGGTCCGGATCAGCGAGGGCAGGCTGGAACTGCTCACCAGCTACGGCAGCGAGATCGACAGCGCGCCGGTGCAGGCGGTGCGCGCCTCGAAACCCTGGTTCGCTCACGAGGACCGGGCGTTGGCGGATGTCAACGGCACGCGGTACTCGCTCACGCTCGGCGAGAGCGATCCGGCACCCGGCCGGCCCGGGCCCCCGTCGGCGCGCCGCTTCATCGAGGCGGTCCGCAAGGCGGCCGGACGCAGCGGCTGAGGTGCGCCGACCGCGCCCGCCCCACCCTCTGGAGCACCGCGAGTTGCGGGACCGTGTCCCCTGAGTCACTCTGATGTCACATCACTCTGGGTTTACCGGCGATAACGCTGCGAACCAGCCCGCCGGTCATCACAGCAGGCGGCCGTTCGACTCAGCCACTCTGCTGGATCCGATCTCCGCCTTCTTCCGGACCTCAATTCGGGGAGTCGCAGCCGTGATCAGCCAGCCAAGCAGGCATTGCACGGTGGAGCTCCAAGCCCTGCCGTCGCGGATCGGCCAGGTCCGCAGAATCGTCTCTGCGCAGTTGCGCTACTGGCATCTTGACCCCTTGATAGACCGGGCCGCGCTCGGCGTGACCGAGCTGCTGTCGAATGTCCACCGGCACGCCCAGCCGGACAAACTCTGCACCGTGGAGATCGAGCTGCTGCTCGACCGGCTCACGGTCTCGGTGCACGACCACGACCCCCGGCTTCCCGTGGTACGCGAGGCCGACCCCGGCTCCACCTGCGGACGCGGCCTCGCCATGGTCGCGGCGGTGAGCGAGAGCTGGGGTGTGCGCCCCGACGGCGAGTCGGGCAAGGTCGTGTGGTTCACCCTTCCGGCCTCCACCCCCGTGGTGACGGCCTCACTGCGTCCGCCGTACGAGACCACCGCCGAGGTCACCCTCCGGCACACCGTCGACGTGCTCAGGCCGGAACACGCTCCCGCCCGGTCGGCCGTTGCCGGCTGACCGGGCGGTGATCCCCCTCCCGTACGCCGTTCGCTCACGGACGTCGTACGGCACCGGGTGGCTCACTCCGTGGCGATGGCCCGCAGCACGTCGAGGCGGGCCGCCCGCCGCGCCGGACGCAGTCCCGCGAGGGCCCCGGCGGCGAGACCCACCAGCGCCACCACCGCGAGGCGCGCCGGCGGGATCGCGAAGGCGAAGGCGCTGTCCGACGCCCCGTCGGACGCCTCGACCAGCACCCAGCCGAGGAAGGCACCGAGGGCGAGGCCGCCCGCCGTGCCGAACGCGGCGACGAGGACCGACTCCCAGCGGACCATGGCACGCAGCTGCGACCGGGTCTGTCCGACGGCCCGCAGCAGACCGAGTTCCCGTGTGCGTTCGTGGATCGCCAGCGTGAGGGTGTTGGCGATGCCGAGCAGCGCGATGAGCACCGCGAGCGCGAGCAGCGCGTAGACCAGGGTCAGCATCATGTCGATGCCGGACGCCGAGGACTGCGCGTACTCCTCCCGGGTCTGCACCTCGGGACTGCCGTACCGCTCGGCCACCTTCCGCACCGCCGCCTTGCCGTCGGCCGTGCTCACACCGTCCTTGAAGGAGACGGCGACGAGCGTGTCGGCGTCCTGGGTGCGGTGCGGGGCCCATGCGGCGCGGCTGATGACGTAGTCGCCCGCGAGCTCCGAACGGCCGTAGACGGCACGGACGGTGAAGTTCACCCGCTGTCCGTCGGTGAAGGTGAGACGGGCGGTGTCGCCGGTCGTCAGGTGCTGTCTGCCGGCCTCCGCGCGGGTGATCGCGATGCCGTCGGCGCCGAGGCCGTTCAGCGAGCCCCGCACGTGTCCGAGGTCGAAGACCTTGCCGAGCGTGACCGGATCGGTGACCGTCAGCGCGCGGCCCTGACCGTTGACCTCGGCGACTCCCTTGCCCAGCCCCACGGCGTACGCGACCGCCGGCCGGCGCGCGAGGGCGGGGGCCAGTTCCGGGCTGAGTCCGCTGCCGCCCGCTCCGAACGACGGTGTGCTGACGGCGACATCACCGGCGAAGGACCGCGAGACCGTCTGGTCCATGGTGGCCTTGAGCGAGGCGCCGAAGACCGTGAACAGCGAGACGACGGCGACGCCGATCATCAGGGCGCCCGCGGTGGCGGCGGTCCGCCGGGGGCTGCGCAGCGCGTTGCGCCGGGCGAGTCCGCCCGTGACGCCGCGCAGCCCGGCGAGCGGCGCGCCGAGGACCCGTACGACCGCCGAGGACGCGACCGGTCCGAGGACGACGAAGGCGGCGAGGGCCAGCACGGCGCCGAGCCCCGCGAGCCACAGCGACGGGGTGAGCAGGACACCGGTCAGGGTGACGGCCACCGCCAGGACCGCCAGTGCCCCGCCCGCCGTCGCCCGGGCACGCGAGGCACCGGACTCGTCGACCGCCGTCTCCCGCAGGGCGGCGAGCGGAGCGGTCCGTCCGGCACGGGCGGCGGGCAGCAGGGCGGACCCGAGACAGACGACGACGCCGACGACCAGCGGCAGCAGCATGGACAGGCCGCTGATCACCAGACCGCCGTCGGGGAAGGGAAAGCCGATGGCCGGGAAGAGGGCCTGGAGTCCGGCCGCGATCCCGATGCCGCCGGCGATCCCCGCGGCCGAGGCGGCCACGGCGACGGCGCTCGCCTCGGCCAGGGTCGACGCGGTGACCTGCCGGCGCGAGGCACCGAGGGCGCGCAGCAGCGCGTTCTCACGGGTGCGCTGGGCGACGACGATCGCGAAGGTGTTGTGGATGGAGAAGGTCGCCACCAGGAGCGCGATGCCGGAGAAGACGAGCAGGAGCGCGGTGAAGAGGGTGAGGAACTGGCTGGAGACCATGTCGGTGTTCTCCTGCGCGGACTCCTGTCCCGTGATGGCCTCGACTCCCTCGGGGAGTACGGGAGTCAGAGCGGAGACGAGTTCGTCCTGACCGACTCCCGGGCCTGCGCGCACGCGGATGCTCGCGGCCTCGCCGGGCTTCGCGGTCAGATATCTCTCCGCGTCGGCCTGCGTCATGCCGGTGAACGTCACCTGGGCCATGCCGTCCTCGCCGCCGAAGGTCGCGAGGCCGACGATGGTCACCCGGACGGGGTCGGGTGTGCGCAGGACCGTCGTGTCGCCGATCCTCAGGTGGCCCTTCTTCGCGGCCCCGCGGTTGACGACGACCTCGCCGGACCTCGCGGGGGCGCGGCCTTCGGCGAGCCGGTACGCGTTGAGCTTCGGGTCGTCGATCCAGTTGCCGGCGAGGGTGGGCGGGCCCTGTCCGCCGATGGGCTCGCGGTCGGAGCCGATGAGCTGGCCCGCGCCCTGGATGTCGGGCGCCGCGGCGGCGACACCGGGGACCCGCTCGATCGTGCCGACCAGATCGGTGCCGACGGGCGCGCGGACGCCCTGGCTCTCCCCCGGGCGTCGTGATGACGTCGGCGCTGCGGACGACGGCGTCGGTTCCCTTGGTCGCGTTGCCGAACATCGTGTCGAACCCGGCGCGCAGGGTGTCCCCCATGACGAGGGTGCCGGCCAGGAAGGCGACGCCGAGGAACACGGCGAAGAACGTCCCGGCGAAGCGGCGCTTGTGCCCGCGCAGCGACGAGAGGCTGAGGCGCAGTACGGCGTTCATACGGGCGCGCCTTTGCCGTCGAAGGCCTTCATGCGGTCGAGGACCCTGTCGGCCGTCGGGTTCTCCATCCGGTCCACGAGGCGTCCGTCGGCGAGGAAGACCACCTCGTCGGCGTGCGCGGCGGCGACCGGGTCGTGGGTGACCATCACGACCGTACGGTCCATCCGGCGCACCGCCCGGCCGAGCAGGTCGAGGACGTCCCGGCCGGAACGGGAGTCGAGGTTGCCGGTGGGTTCGTCGGCGAAGACGACGTCGGGTTGTGAGGCGAACGCCCGTGCCACGGCGACGCGTTGCTGCTGTCCGCCGGACAGTTCGCTCGGCCGGTGGTGGAGCCGGTCGCGCAGACCGACGACGTCGACGAGGGCGTCGGTCCACGCGCGGGAGCCCTTGGTGCCGGCGAGGTCCATGGGCAGGGCGATGTTCTCGGCGACGGTGAGCGTCGGGATCAGGTTGAACGCCTGGAAGACGAAGCCGATCCGGTCGCGGCGGAGCAGGGTCAGCCGGCGGTCGTCGAGGGCGCCGAGCTCGGTGTCGCCGATGTACGCGGCTCCCGAGGTGAGGGTGTCGAGACCGGCCGCGCAGTGCATGAGGGTGGACTTGCCGGAGCCCGAGGGCCCCATGATCGCGGTGAAGCGGCCGGCCGGGAAGCCCACGCTCACCCCGTCCAGGGCCCGGACGGCGGTGTCGCCGCCGCCGTACACCTTCACGGCGTCGACGACACGGGCGGCGTCCGGGCGGACGGTCGAGGTGGTCATGCCGCACCGCCCTTGCCCGTGCGTCCGAACTGCTCGTCGAGGACGGACAGCCGGCGCCAGTACTCGTCCTCGTCGATCTCCCCGGAGGCGAAGCGGCGGCCGAGCACGGCGATCGGCGCGTCACCGGCCGGCAGGGACCCGCCGGGACCGAAGCCGCCCGTCGCCCGCCAGGGGCCACGGCCCGATCGCCAGGCGGTGCGCCGCAGCACCGTCACGACGCCGATCACGACGGCCGCCCAGATCAGCGGGAAGAACAGGATCCACGGGCCGGGACCGCCGTCCCAGTGCGCCAGGGTCTGCATCTCGAGTCATCTCCTCGGTGGAACCACGCGTCTGCGCGGGATCTCTTGGTGATGTTTCGAGACTCGCTCCGCGAGGGGGTCCGCGTCGTCGTACGGCCAGCGGCCGTGCGCGTACCTCCCCGGGAGTACGGCGGGCCCGGCGGGCTGCTTCGCGCGTCGGCTCCCCGGGAGTACGCCGGGCTCGCCGGGCTGCTTCGCGCGTCGGCTCCCCGGGCCGATCGGGCACGCTCGGCGTCCCCCGGCGCTCCCGAGGGTCAGACGGGCAGCGCCGTCAGCGGGTCGTCCAGCACCGGCTGCCAGGCCAACTCGGCCGCGCCGACCAGGCTGTTGTGGTCCAGCGTGCAGGCGAGGATCGGTACCCCGCCGCTCCGTCCCCACAGGCTGCGGTCGGCGACGACGGCGCGCAGCCGGTCGGGGTCGGCGTCCAGCAGGGTGCGGTGCAGTCCGCCGAGGATGATGCGGTCCGGATTGAGAATGTTGACGAGACCCGCGAGGCCGAGGCCCAGACGGTCGATCATCGCCTCGATCGCTGTACGGACGGCCGGATCGGCGCTCTCGTCGCGGATCAGCTCGTTGGACTGCTGGAGCAGCGACACCTCGGGTCCGGGGGCCCGGCCGGCCGCGGTGAGGAAGGCCAGCGGGTCGGCCTCGACATCGAGACAGCCGCGGCTTCCGCAGTGACAGGGGCGGCCCTCGGGGTTGACCGTGAGATGGCCGACTTCGAGGGCGAGTCCCGAACTGCCGGTGTGCAGACGCCCGTCGAGCACCAGGGCACCGCCGACGCCCCGGTGTCCGGTGGCCACGCACAGCAGATCGCGGGCGCCCCGGCCCGCTCCGTGCCGGTGCTCCGCGAGGGCGGCGAGGTTGACGTCGTTGGCGGCGAACGCCGGCCCTTCGATCCCGGCGGCGCGCACCCGCTCGGCGAAGATCTCCCGTACGGCGGCGCCGGCGGGCCAGGCCAGGTGCAGGGGGTTGAGCGCGAGCCCTTCGGGTTCGGTGACGGCCGACGGCACGGCGAGCCCGGCGCCCACACAGCGGCGCCCGGTCTCACGGAGCAGTTCGGCGCCCGCGTCGACGACCGAGCCGAGCACCTTCGCCGGATCGGCGTCCACGGTCTCGCAGCCGGGGGCGGTCGCGACGATCCGGCCGCCGAGGCCGACCAGCGCGGCGCGGAACCCGTCGGCGTGCACCTGCGCGGCCAGCGCGACGGGCCCGTCGTCGGCGAGCTCCAGCCGGTGCGAGGGCCGCCCCTGCGAACCGGCGGCGGCACCGGGCCGCGCGTCGACCCGGATCAGTCCCAGCGCCTCCAGCTCGGCGGCCACCGCGCCCGCGGTCGCCCGGGTGACGCCCAGCTCGGCGGTGAGCACGGCACGCGTCGGCGCGCGCCCGGTGTGCACAAGTTCCAGCGCCGGTCCGAGTGCTCCGCGCCCCCGGTCGAGCCGTGTCCGTGTACTGCCATCCCCCGCCGTCCGGGGGGCCGCCTTGCCGTTCATGAGGGCGAGTCTCCCATGATCCGCTCCCGCGGGGCCCGCCCGGTCGCGGCGGCCGCCGCACCGCCACGACGGCGTCCGCGGCTATCGGGCGGGCTCCGGCGGGAAGCCGCTCGCCCGGATCGTGAGGTTCAGCCGCCCGGTCAGACCCAACTCGGGGGGAGCCGTGCCCGCGTACACCTTCGGCACTCCGTGGTACGCGAGCCGTGACGGGCCGCCGAACACGAAGAGGTCGCCGCTGCGCAGCTCGACGTCGGTGTACGGCCGCGTCCGGGACTCCGTGTTGCCGAAACGGAAGACACAGGTGTCGCCCAGGCTCAGCGACACGACCGAGGCGTCGCACGATTCGTCGCTGTCGCGGTGCATGCCCATCCGGGCCTCGGCGTCGTAGAAGTTGATCAGCGCGATGTCGTACTCGGCGGACGGATCCGCGCCGGGAGCACCGGGGCCGAGGGCGTCCGTGACCGCCTCGCGGGCCAGCTCGCCGAGGGGGCCGGGGAAGGGCTTCACCGGCGAACCGTCGCCGTCGACCACGGTCCGCGCGTAGCCGTACGGGTACCAGTGCCAGCCCAGACAGACCTGCCGCGCGGTCATCGTGCCGCCGCCGGGGGTGCGGACGGTACGCAGGCCCGCCGGCGGACGGGCCCACCCGCGACAGGCTTCCAGCAGGTGCCGCTGACGTCCGGCGTCCAGCCAGTCCGGGAGGTGCACGGCGCCGGGCGCGATCTCCGTCCTGCCACGCGGGAACAGCTCCGCGTCCATCGACATGCCCCCATCCTCGCGCACGTCACACGGTCCCGGTCCCTTAGCCTGGACCCACCATGAACGACCGGATGACGACACCCTGGGGCGAGTACGAACTCGCTCGCTTTCCCGAGGACCCGCGCGACCGGCTGCGTGCCTGGGACGCCGCCGACACCTATCTGCTGCGGCATCTCGCGGAGAGCGGCACCCCGCTGACGGGTTCGGTCGTCGTCCTCGGCGACCGGTGGGGCGCCCTCACCACCGCGTTGTCGGCGCGGCGGCCGACGCTGATCACCGACTCGCACCTGGCCTGGGAGTCGACCCGCGCCAACCTCGCGCGGGCCGACGCCGAGGAGTCCGCGGTCCGTCTCCTCACGACCCAGGACCCGCCTCCCGAGCGGATCGACGTACTGCTCGTGCGGGTGCCGAAGAGCCTCGCCCTGCTGGAGGACCAGCTTCACCGGCTGGCGCCCGGGGTGCACGAGCAGACGGTCGTCATCGGCACCGGGATGGTCAAGGAGATCCACACCTCGACGCTGCACCTCTTCGAGCGGATCCTCGGTCCGACCCGTACGTCGCTGGCCGAGAAGAAGGCCCGCCTGATCTTCTGCACACCGCTCCAGGGGATCGCCCGGAAGGCCAACCCCTGGCCGTACCGCTACGAGCTGCCCGACGACGTCGGCCCGGTCTCCGGCCGCACGGTCGTCAACCACGCGGGTGTCTTCTGCGCCGACCGCCTCGACGTCGGCACCCGCTTCTTCCTGGGGCACCTGCCGCGCAGCCGGGGCGCCGAGCGGGTCGTGGACCTGGGCTGCGGCAACGGCGTGCTCGGTACGGCCGTGGCGCTCGCCAATCCCGAGGCCGAGGTGCTGTTCGCCGACGAGTCGTACCAGGCGGTGGCCTCGGCGGAGGCGACCTACCGGGCGAACGCCGGCGGGAAGGCCGAGTTCCGTGTCGCCGACGGGCTGGAGGGCGTGTCGTCCGGGAGTGTCGACCTCGTCCTGAACAATCCCCCGTTCCACTCCCATCAGGCGATGACGGACACGACCGCCTGGCGGATGTTCGCGGACGCCCGGCGCGCACTGCGGCCGGGCGGCGAGCTGTGGGTGATCGGCAATCGCCATCTCGGCTACCACCTGAAGCTGCGCCGGCTCTTCGGCAACAGTGAACTGGTCGCGGGCGACGCCAAATTCGTGATTCTCCGGGCCGTGAAGAAGGATGCCGGGCAGTAGGCCGGCCGGCGCCGACCGACCCGGGAGAGATGCCCGCGCTCCTCGCCAAGGGCACATTCCGCTCACTTTTTGATCACCCCTGGACAGTCGCGCGTACGACCGTAGAGTGATGCCGATCACCACGGACACCTGGGGGAACCATGTCGCGCCGCGCTGTCGTCATCGGCGGGAGCCTGGCCGGCATGCTCGCCGCCGCTGCCCTGTTCCGGTCCATGGACGAGGTGATCGTCCTGGAGCGGGACGAACTGCCCGACAGACCGTCCCCGCGCAAGCGGATCCCGCAGGCACGGCACGCCCACATCCTGCTGCCGAGCGGACGCGACGCGATCCGGGAACTCCTTCCGGTGGCGAACGTGCACGGCCGCCTGCTCGCCGCGGGAGCGCGCGAGCAGTCCATGACCGACATGCTGGGTTTCGGCCCGCAGGGCTGGTACGGACGCTGGCCGACCGTGACCGAGGACCTGCTGCTCACCTGCTGCAGCCGTGACCTGCTCGACTGGACCCTGCGTGACGCGGTCCTCGGCACCACTCCCGTCCGGGTCCGCCGGGCCGAGGCGCTGTCCCTGCTGGGTACCGCGGAACGCGTCACCGGTGTCCGTGTCCTCTCCGAAGGCCTCGAGGAGGACCTGCGCGCCGACCTCGTCGTCGACGCGAGCGGACGGGGTTCACGTGCCGAGCACTGGCTCGAAGCGCTCGGCGTGACGGACATACCGACCGACGAGGTCGACTCGGGGCTCGTCTGCGCCAGCCGGGTCTTCCGCGTCCCGAGGGGCGCCGAGGACTTCCCGCTGACCCAGATCGAGGCCGACCCGGCCACGTCCCGTCCCGGGCGTTCCGGGACGCTGGTGCCGATCGAGGACGGCCGCTGGCTGGTCACGCTCGCGGGCACCCGCGGCGGCGAACCCGGCCCCCGTCCGGAAGCGTTCACCGACTTCGCCCTCAGCCTGCGCCACCCGCTGATCGGCCGGCTCATCTCGGCCGCCGAGCCGCTCGGCGAGGTGTTCCTCAGCCGCAGCACCCGCAACAGACGCCGCGATTTCGAGAAGGCGGCCATGCCCGAGGGCCTGGTGGTGCTCGGTGACGCCGTCGCCACCTTCAACCCCGTCCACGGCCAGGGCATGTCGGTCGCGGCCCTGGGCGCCCAGGCGCTGAGCAGACAGTTGCGGCAGATGGATGTCACAGCTCCGGGCTTCGCCCGTGACGTCCAGCGGGCGGCCGCCAGGTCCGTCTCGGCCGCCTACACGGTGAGCACGTCGCAGGACCAGTGGTTCCCGGAGGTCGTCGGCAGGGCTCCGACGCTCTCCGACCGGCTGATCAGCCAGTACATGGGCCGGATGGCCCGGGTGGCGACCACCTCGTACGCCGTGTCCGCGGCCAGGTGCAAGGTCCTCACGCTCCAGGCCGACACGAGCCGTCTCGTGCACGGCGAGCTGCTCATGGCCACCTTGAAGGGCCCCGTCGCGGAGCCGCCGGCCGGACCTCCGCTGACGTTCGAGGAGAGCGCCTTCGTCGACTCCGTGGGCCCGCTCGCCGTGTGACGGCGGTGGGCGCGGTACGGGCGCGGGTCCCGGCCGTTCGGCGTGGGTCCCGGCCGTTCACGCTCCGGGCTTCCGTCCTGCCGTCGTACGAGCGCGCGGGGGCGGCCGTTGCGCGGGCCACCGCGCCGGACGCGGTCAGGACGGCTGCCGAACCGCGGTTCTGCGGGACTGGATCGCGGCGTCGACGATCGGTGTGCGCACCGCCTTGGACAGGCTCAGCAGGGACGGCTGCCCGGTGTCCAACGACCGCGAACCGCCGGCCGGCCGTCGTACGCGCGCGCCGACCGAGACCACCACGTCGACGTCACCCACCGAGATGCCGATGGTGCCGGTCTCCGCCAGGGGAGTCGGCGCCTCGGCGAGAGCGGCCACGGCGACCATCGCGGCCATCCCGATCATCTCGGCCTCCGCCGCCGAGGATCCGGCGGCCAGCGCGTCCCGGCAGGCATGGCTGCGCACTTGGTCGTCGAGCTGTCCGGCGAGCCGTTTGAGGCCGTCGCGGATGGCGGTCTCCCTTGTCGTGAGCCGCAGTTCGACGTCGCCGATCATCCGCCACGAGAGCGCGGTGACGCAGCGCCGGCGGCTGGTCGGCCCCGCCAGCAGCCGGAACAGCGGACGCAGCCGTACGAACGTGACGGCCGAATCGATGCGCGGGCCGACGAGGGGAAGGATGTAGCCGGCCGAGGCGAGACAGGAGCCGACGGCCACCAGCGGTGCGACGCTGGTGCTGAGGCTGTCCCAGCGGTGTCCGAGCCAATGAGCTGTCAGCGCGACGGACTTGACGACGCCGTAGGCGCTGGTGAACAGCCAGCCCAGTACGAGCAGGACCAACGAGCCCCGGGTCCAGCGTTTCACCTTCCGTATCCAGCTCCAGCACAGCAGGGTCGTCGTCACCGCGGCCACCATGTGCGCCACCAGGTACAGCACGATCATCTCCCGGATGAACGGCGTCGAGGCGTAGTAGGTGTCGAAGTCGGCCCGGCGCTCGACCGGGGCGTCGCCCAGCGAGAACAGCACGCCCTCGGCGGCGATCACTCCCAGGTAGCTGAACAGCCAGGCCCGCGACGTGCGCCGCACCTGGACGGGGTCGTTGCCCCGCCAGTGCACGATGAGGATGAGCGAGGCCGCGCCGAAGGCGGTCACCGCGCCGTAGGTCAGCGGTGCCGCCATGTTCGGTATGCCCGTAACGCTGTTGACGAGAATGACGGTCGGCGGCGCGCCGAGCACGAAGCAGAGTCCCGACAGCAGGATGACGGCGCAGAACGACCGCTTGAGCGGGTCTTCGCGGTGCCGTCGCAGGTCGGGAAGCTGGGCGGCGAGTCCCATCCAGAGGACGGCGGCGGCCAGGTAGTAGATCAGTCCGTTCACAGCGGGCCCAGAGGCACGCGCGGGCGGAGTCCCCGACGGTCACCGCGGCGAGGGCGCACGCCCCGATGCGCGCCGCGGTGCGGGCCGGTTGCGGAGATCGCCCTGTTCACCGGGGTGTACGCCCCGACCTCGGGCGCCGACCTACCGATACCGGCCAGAAGTTGACCGCTCAAGGCCTTCTCCGTCCTGCGCCCGGCCCGGTGCCGGCCCTGCCCCGAAAACACCGCAAACCCCTGCTCCCCGCGTTCATGGGGGCATCCGGACGCGTGCCCGGGTGGCCTCCGGGGCGAAGGTTCACCCGCGAGCCTGCCGTGCCCTTTCGGCCTCCTCATAGTCGTTCACCCTAGCCACCTTGTCACCCGCTCGAACTGCCGTCGGTGCAAAAGCACATGCGTGGAAAACGGCTTCCGCCCGCCTCGGTGCGCGGCGGGCGGTCGCTTTTGGGGCGCATATCCGGCTGTAGCGGTATCTGGAGGGCGCTCAGACCCGCAGCACAGGGCGTTCATGCCCGCGGCGGCTCACTCCACGCGGCACAAGGACACTCACCCTCGCAGCACGGCGATGAGCTCCGCCACCGTCCGCGCCATCGCCTCGCGCCCCACACCCAGGTACTTCCGTGAGTCCACGGCGTCGGGGCTGGCGGTGAGGAACTCCCGTACGGCGCCCGTCATCGCGATGTTCAGCGCGGTGCCGATGTTGACCTTGGCGATACCGCCTTCGACGGCCGCCCGGAGCTCTCCGTCGGGCACCCCGGAGGAACCGTGCAGGACGAGGGGGACGTCGAGCGCGGCGGCAAGGCGTTTGAGGAGGTCGTGGTCGAGGGCCGCGGTCCGGGTGGTCATGGCGTGCGAGCTGCCGATCGCCACGGCCAGGGCGTCCACGCCGGAGTCGGCCACGAAGGCGCGGGCCTCCACGGGGTCGGTACGGGCACCCGGCGCGTGCGCGTCCCGCGCGGGTTCGCCGCTCTTGCCACCGATCTCCCCCAACTCCGCCTCGATCCAGAGGCCTTGGGCGTGCACCCAGTCGGCGGCGGCGCGGGTCGCCGCGAGGTTCTCCTCGTACGGCAGGCACGAGGCGTCGTACATGACGGAGCTGAACCCGGCACCGGGCGCCTGGCGCAGCAGACCGTCGCTCTGTACGTGATCGAGGTGCAGGGCGACGGGCACGGAGGCCCGTTCGGCGGCGGCGGTCGCGGCACGGGCCAGCGGCAGCAGCCTCCCGTGGCGGAACTTGACCGCGTTCTCGCTGACTTGGAGGACCACGGGCGCGCCCGCCGACTCCGCCCCCGCTATGACGGCCTCGATGTGTTCCAGGGTGATGACGTTGAAGGCGGCGACGGCGGTCCGGTCCTCGGCGGCCCGGGCGACCAGTTCTCCGGTTGCTGCGAGGGGCACAACTCCTCCTGTTCCATGGGGGATCGAGCCGGAGCGATGGCTTCGGCGGCACCGGCGGCCTCAAGGGCTCGGCGGCTACGGCGGTTCCGCGACTACGGCGGCTTCAGCGAGTGCCGAGAGTGCAGCCGGTTCAGCCTTCGAGAATCACCGAGCGGGTGAGGTGGCGGGGCTGGTCGGGATCGAGGCCGCGCGCCGCGGCGACGGCGACGGCGAGGCGCTGGGCGCGGACGAGTTCGGCGAGCGGGTCGAGGCCCCCGTCGACCCACAGCCCACCGGTCCCGCGGACCTGTTCGGCGAGCCCCTCGGGCGCTTCGCCGAGCATCCAGGTGGCGGTCCCCCGGGTCGTGATGCTGATGGGGCCGTGCCGGTACTCCATGGCGGGGTAGGCCTCGGTCCAGGCGAGGGACGCCTCCCGCATCTTGAGCCCGGCCTCGTTGGCGAGCCCGACGGTCCATCCGCGGCCGAGGAAGGTGAACTGCGAGCAGTCGACGAGCCCTTGGGGCAGCGGGGTGTCGAGTGCGGTGCGCGCGTCCGCGACGACGGCCTCGCGGTGGAGGCCGAGGTGGGCGCGGAGCAGGGTGAGCGCGGTCGTCGCGAACCGGGTCTGCACGACGGACCGTTCGTCGGCGAAGCCGAGCACGACGACGTCGTCCGCGGACTTCATCACGGGCGTGTCCGGATCGGCGGTGACCGCGGTCGTACGGGTCCGTCCGCGCAGCCGGCCGAGCAGTTCGAGCACTTCGGTGGTCGTCCCTGAGCGCGTCAGGGCGACCACGCGATCGTACGAGCGGCCCGCGGGGAACTCCGAGGCGGCGAATGCGTCCGTCTCCCCCTGCCCGGACTGTTCGCGGAGCGCGGCCGCGGCCTGCGCCACGAAGAACGAGGTGCCGCATCCCACGATCGCGACGCGCTCCCCGGGCGCCGGCAGCGCGGCCGCGTGCGCGGCCGCCTCGTCGGCGGCGCGGATCCAGCACTCGGGCTGGCTGTTCAGTTCGTCTTCGACATACGTCATGGCTTACCCCTCCCACCGATGCTCATTTCTGCAAGATATAGCGAGGTTTCGAGCACAATCAAGCATCTGAGCGCGGATGAGGTGCGTTAAGGTCGCGGAGGAGCGAGGAATGGAGAGCGCCGATGTCGCGGGACGCCCGGTGGAAGGCGCTGCTGGAACTGCTCGTGGAGCGGGGCCGTCTGGACGTCGAGGAGGCCGCGGCGCGGCTGGAGGTCTCAGCGGCGACGATCCGGCGTGACTTCGACCAGCTCGCCGAGCAGCAGATGCTCGTGCGCACCCGGGGCGGCGCGGTCGTGCACGGCGTCTCGTACGAACTGCCCCTGCGTTACAAGACCGCCCGTCACGCCTCGGAGAAACAGCGCATCGCGAAGGCGGTCGCCGGCCTGATCACCCCCGGCGAGGCGGTGGGTCTCACCGGCGGCACCACGACGACCGAGGTGGCCCGCGCTCTCGCCGTACGCCCGGACCTGGCGTCGGGCTCCCCCGCGCTGACCGTGGTCACGAACGCGCTCAACATCGCGAACGAGCTCGCCGTACGCCCCCAGTTCAAGATCGTCACGACCGGCGGGGTCGCCCGGCCGCAGTCGTACGAGCTGATCGGACCGCTCGCGGATGCCGTCCTCAAGCAGATCACCCTGGACGTCGCGGTGCTCGGCGTGGTCGCGTTCGACGCCACGCACGGCGCCGCCGCCCACGACGAGGCGGAGGCGGCGATCAACCGCCTGCTGTGCGAGCGGGCCGAGCGCGTGATCGTCGCCGCCGACTCCAGCAAACTGGGGCAGCGCGCGTTCGCCCGCATCTGCGCGGCCGAGTCGGTGAACACCCTCGTCACGGACGCAGCGGCGGGACCCGAGACGATCGGACGGTTCGAGGAAGCCGGCATCGAGGTCATGGCCGTATGACGGTCCGGTACTTCAACCGGACGACCGCCCGCGCCTGAAGGACCCGGCTTTCGGGGGCGTGGCCCGGCTCGCGGGGGCGCGACCCGGCTCGCGGGGCGGGACCCGACCGCCCCCGATTCCCCTGCCACGACGCCCCGGCGGACGTCGACCTCCCCACGAGTGGACACCGCATGAACGCCAGAAACAGGAGCCGGTTACCATATGAGCGCCACCTAGCTCGAAAGATGATTCCTGTGACTGTCAACGACGACGCGTTCACCAACTGGAAGACCCGCGAAGAGATCGCGGAGTCGATGATCCCCATCATCGGGAGGCTGCACCGGGAGCAGGACGTCACCGTTCTCCTGCACAGCCGCTCCCTGGTGAACAAGTCGGTGGTGAGCATTCTCAAGACCCACCGCTTCGCCCGGCAGATCGCCGGCGAGGAGCTCTCGGTCACCGACACGCTTCCGTTCCTCCAGACCCTCACCACGCTCGATCTCGGCCCGTCCCAGATCGACATCGGCATGCTCGCCGCGACGTACGCCGCCGACGGCCGCGGGCTGTCCGTCGAGGAGTTCACCGCCGAGGCGGTCGCGGGGGCCACCGGCGAGAACAAGATCGAGCGCCGCGAGGGCCGTGACGTCGTCCTTTACGGCTTCGGCCGCATCGGCCGTCTGCTCGCCCGGCTGCTCATCGAGAAGACCGGCTCCGGCAACGGCCTTCGCCTGCGCGCCATCGTCGTGCGCCAGGGCGGCGACCAGGACATCGTCAAGCGCGCCTCGCTGCTGCGCCGCGACTCCATCCACGGTCAGTTCCAGGGCACGATCACCGTCGACGAGGCGAACAGCACGATCATCGCCAACGGCAACGAGATCAAGGTCATCTACGCCAACGACCCGTCCGAGATCGACTACACCGCGTACGGCATCAAGGACGCCATCCTCGTCGACAACACCGGCAAGTGGCGCGACCGCGAGGGTCTGTCGAACCACCTGCGCCCCGGGATCGACAAGGTCGTCCTGACGGCTCCGGGCAAGGGCGACGTCCCGAACATCGTGCACGGCGTCAACCACGACACGATCAAGCCGGACGAGCAGATCCTGTCCTGCGCCTCCTGCACCACCAACGCGATCGTGCCGCCGCTCAAGGCGATGGCCGAGGAGTACGGCGTTCTGCGTGGTCACGTGGAGACCGTCCACTCGTTCACCAACGACCAGAACCTGCTGGACAATTACCACAGCTCCGACCGCCGTGGCCGCTCCGCGCCGCTCAACATGGTCATCACCGAGACGGGTGCCGCCTCCGCGGTCGCCAAGGCGCTGCCCGACCTCAAGGCGCCCATCACCGGCAGCTCGATCCGTGTTCCGGTGCCGGACGTCTCGATCGCGATCCTCAGCCTGCGCCTGGGCCGCGCGACCACCCGTGAGGAGGTCCTCGACTACCTCCGCAACGTCTCGCTGACCTCGCCGCTCAAGCGGCAGATCGACTTCATCAGCGCCCCCGACGCGGTGTCCAGCGACTTCATCGGCTCGCGCCACGCCTCGATCGTCGACGCCGGCGCCACCAAGGTCGAGGACGACAACGCGATCCTCTACCTCTGGTACGACAACGAGTTCGGCTACTCCTGCCAGGTCATCCGCGTCGTCCAGCACGTCTCGGGCGTGGAGTACCCGACCTTCCCGGCTCCGGCGGTCTGAGCCCGGATCCACCCGGGGCTCCTCCCGTATCGGCCTGAGGGCCGCCACCCGCACCGCGGATGGCGGCCCTCAGCGGTCGTCCACCGCGAGCATCGAAGCCGGTCACCCCGAGCCGGACCTACGCGGGAGAGTCGTCATGCGCGACGGAACGTGGCTGTAGGGCGCCACCGACGCCGCCTCGATGCTCGCCCACCGCGATCCGGGCCAGCTTCGTCAGCATCATGCCGTTGCGGATCGAGACGACGTAGTCCACGGGGAGTCCGTGCATCCGGATGCCCGGTCCTCGCAGGGGATGCCAGTCGAGAACGAACAGAGTGTTCTCGCCCCAGGGGATCAAGTTCATGGCGATACGGGCCGCGCCGAAGGGACCCGCCTTCGCTTCCAGCTCCAGACGGCGTGGCGGCTCACAGATGCGTACGACACAGACGTCGTCGAGGACCAGAGAGCCGACGCCGACTCGGACCTGCAGGCGGGCACCCACTTCAGGCCAGTGCGGGTCCACCGCGATGACTTGTCGGGTTCCCGAGACCCATTCCCCGTAGCGGTGGCCGTCGGACAGCAGGCCCCAGACTCCGGAGGGCGGGCTCAGGATCAACCGGCGATTCCGGGCCACGCCGACCACGCTCCTTTTCCGTCGGGACCGGCCCTCACGACCACGCTGTCGGGCGCGGAACGCCTCCTCAGTCGTCGAGCGCGCTCCTCAACGCTAGCCGCGCCGTACGTCTCCAGCACCCGCAACAACGGCCGGCCCGGTACCGGCGGCGGCACCGAGCACCTCGCCCCGCCCACACGGGCCCAGAGCGGCTCGACCGGAGCGCGACGAGGGCCCGAGCGGGGTTCCCTTCGGCCTCCACCAGCGCATTCGTACCATCGCGACCCCTCGCATCCCGCCCCGCCACTCCCCCTTGCCCCGAGCGTGGCAGCCGTCTAACGTGAGTTTGTGTCGCTAATAAACAAAACCGTTCCGCACAGTGTCGTGCCGGATCGTTCCCTCACCCGACTCCGTATCACCCTCACCGCCTTCTTCGCCCTGGACGGCTTCGTCTTCGCCGGGTGGGTCGCCCGTATCCCCGCCATCAAGCACCAGACCGGCGCCTCCGCCGGCACTCTCGGCCTCGCCCTTCTCGGCGTCTCCGCCGGAGCCGTGATCACCATGATGCTGACGGGACGCCTGTGCCGGCGGTTCGGCAGTCACCCGGTGACCGTGGCCTGCGCGGTGCTGCTGTCCTTGAGCATCGTCCTGCCCCCGCTCGCCCACTCGGTACCGCTGCTCGGACTGTTCCTGCTGATCTTCGGCGTGGGCTACGGCGGCATCAACGTCGCCATGAACAGCGCGGCCGTCGATCTCGTGGCCGCGCTACGACGCCCCGTGATGCCCAGTTTCCACGCGGCCTACAGTCTGGGCGGCATGCTCGGAGCGGCTCTCGGCGGGCTGGTCGCCGGGTATCTGTCACCGGCCCGCCATCTGCTCGGCATCGCCGTCATCGGCCTGCTCGTGACCGGCGTCGCGGGACACGCGCTGCTGCGCGAGGACGTCCCGGTGTCACCGGACCGCCCCCGGGGTGACGCGCCCGAGCGGCGACGCCGTCTCGACTCCCGCACGCGCGGCCTGGTGGTGGTCTTCGGGCTGATCGCTCTGTGCACCTCGTACGGTGAGGGCGCTCTCGCGGACTGGAGCGCGCTGCATCTGCAGCAGGACCTGGACGCCCGCCCGGGGACCGCCGCCGTCGGCTACTCCTGCTTCGCCCTCGCCATGACGATCGGCCGGCTGAGCGGGACGGCACTCCTCGAACGGCTGGGCCGCACCCGCACGTTGGTCATGGGCGGCGCGACGGCCTCGCTCGGGATGCTGCTCGGTTCCCTCGCGCCTTCCGTCTGGGCGACGTTCCTCGGCTTCGCCATCACCGGGCTCGGCCTCGCCAACGCCTTCCCTGTGGCGGTCGACCGGGCCGGTGCGCTCGCCGGAGCGAACGGTGTCGCGGTCGCCTCCACGCTCGGGTACGGGGGTCTGCTGATCGGGCCGCCCGTGATCGGGTTCATGGCCGACGGGTACTCCCTGCCGACGGCGCTCACCAGCGTGGCGGCACTGGCGGCCGTGGCCGCCCTGATCGGCTTCGCGACACGCCGCGCCGCCGTGGGTTGACGGGGGGGCTGGGAGGCGCGGCCACCGACGGGGGTGAGGACGCGCCGCGCCCCAGTGAGCCGACGAAAGCGGGCAGGCGCCGGGCCGCCATGGCCGACGGGGGCGGGCAGCCGCCAGGCCGACGGGCGCGGGCAGGCGACGGGCTTCCAGGGCCGACAGGGGCGGGCAGGCGCCGTCAGGGTCGAGGTCCCGTTCCGGCACGCTGAAGTCGGCTCCCCTCCCCCGCACTTCGGCCCCGCCCTCCGCGCGAGGCGCCCGCGTCCGGCACACTTCTCGGCATGGAGATTCGGGAGTTCGTGGAAACCCTGGACCGGGAGGGCCGGTCGCTGGCCACGGCCGCGGAGAAGGCGGGCGTCGACGCCGAGGTCGCGACCTGTGCCGGCTGGCAGGTCAGGGATCTGGTGCGGCACACGGGCATGGTCCACCGCTGGGCCACCGCGTTCGTCGCCGAGGGGCACACCTCGTACCACCCCGACGGCGGCCTGCCGGAGCTGGACCACGACGCGTTGCTGACCTGGTTCCGCGACGGGCACCGCCGGCTCGTGGACACCCTGACCGACGCCTCACCGGACGTGCGGTGCTGGAGCTTCCTGCCGGCACCCTCGCCCCTGGCCTTCTGGGCACGCCGTCAGGCGCACGAGACCACCGTGCACCGGGTCGACGCCGAGTCGGCGCTCGGCGGAGAACCCACCGCCGTCCAGCCGGACTTCGCGGTCGACGGGATCGACGAGTTGCTGCGCGGATTCCACGGCCGGGACAGGAGCAGGGTCCGCACCGAGGAACCCCGTGTGCTGCGCGTGCGCGCCACGGACCGCACGGACGCCGTGTGGACCGTACGCCTGTCGTCCGAACCACCGCTCGCCGAGCGCGGCGGTCACCCGCACCCCGACACCGACCAGAACGCGGACGTGGACGTGGACTGCGAGTTGGCGGGACCGGCCGCGGGTCTCTACCTGGCCCTGTGGAACCGCGCCCCGTTCCCGACCGTGACGGGTGACGCCTCACTCGCCACGCTGTGGCGGGAGAGGTCCGCCATCACCTGGAGCTGAGGGCCGCCTCCGCCGACCGGGCCTCCGGGTCCGGGCGGTGGACCGCACACCGGGCAGCCCGGTCAGTCCCCGCACACCGCCGGGTCGCCCGCCAGCATCCGGGCCAGGACCGCACGCTGCAACGGCAGTACCTCGCCGTGCAGTTCGCGCCCCTTCGGCGTGACGCACACACGCACGCCCCGCCGGTCCTCGGCGCACATTCCGCGCGTCACGAGGCCGTCCTTCTCCAGGCGTCCGATCAGCCGGGACAGGGCGCTCTGGCTGAGATGGACGCGCTCGGAGATCTCCTGGACGCGGAAGCTGGGGCCGCCGTCCGTCGCGGTGCCCGCCGTCAGCAGGTCGAGGACCTCGAAGTCACTGGCTCCCAGACCGTGCGGATGCAGCTCGCGGTCGAGTTCACACAGGGTGCGGGCGTGCACCGTCAGGATGCCGCGCCACTGGTCCACGAGCCCTTGCTCGGCATTCTCGGCAGCCATGCCCGCACCGTAGCAAAGAATCGACTTTGTTGCGTCGTAATTAAATGCGCTTACATTGAATGCATGTGCATGTACTGTCGGATCTATGACCTCTCCGCTCACCCACCCCGTGCCGGGACGCTGGACTCCCCGGCTGTGGGGCACCCTGCTCGTGCTCTGCGCCGCGATGTTCCTGGACGCGCTGGACGTGTCGATGGTCGGCGTGGCACTGCCGTCCATCGGCTCCGAACTCGACCTCTCCACCTCGACGCTCCAATGGGTCGTCAGCGGCTACATCCTGGGATACGGCGGACTGCTGCTCCTCGGCGGACGCACCGCCGACCTGCTGGGCCGCCGCCAGGTCTTCCTCGTGGCCCTCGCCGTCTTCGCGCTCGCCTCGCTGCTCGGCGGTCTCGTCGACTCGGGCCCGCTGCTGATCGCCAGCCGTTTCATCAAGGGTCTGAGCGCCGCGTTCACCGCGCCCGCGGGCCTGTCGATCATCACCACGACGTTCGCCGAGGGTCCGCTGCGCAATCGCGCGCTCTCGATCTACACCACCTGCGCGGCCACCGGATTCTCCATGGGCCTGGTCCTGTCGGGGCTGCTCACCGAGGCGAGCTGGCGGCTGACCATGCTGCTTCCCGCCCCCATCGCCGTCGTCGCCCTGTTCGTCGGCCTGAAACTCATCCCGCGCAGCGAACGCGAGAAGAGCCACGGGGGTTACGACATCCCGGGCGCCGTCATCGGCACCGCCTCGATGCTGCTGCTCGTCTTCACCGTCGTCCAGGCGCCCGAAGCCGGCTGGGGATCGGCCCGGACCCTGCTGTCCTTCCTCACCGTCGCCGTGCTGCTCACCGTGTTCGCCGGCATCGAGCGGCGCAGCCCGAGCCCGCTGATCCGGCTCGGCGTGCTGCGCTCCGGCAGCCAGGTCCGGGCCCAGCTCGGCGCGATGGCGTTCTTCGGCTCGTACGTCGGCTTCCAGTTCCTCGTCACGCTGTACATGCAGTCGCTGCTCGGCTGGTCGGCCCTGCACACCGCGCTCGCCTTCCTGCCGGCCGGCGCGCTGGTCGCCCTGTCCTCCACGAAGGTGGGGGCCGTCGTCGACCGGTTCGGCACACCCCGGCTCATCGCGGCGGGCTTCGCCCTGATGGTCGCCGGGTACGCGCTCTTCCTTCGCGTCGACCTCGACCCCGTCTACGCGACGCTCATCCTGCCCACCATGCTGCTGATCGGCGCCGCCTGCGCCCTCGTCTTCCCGTCCCTCAACATCCAGGCGACCAACGGCGTCGACGACCACGAGCAGGGCATGGTCTCGGGCCTGCTCAACACCTCCGTACAGGTCGGCGGCGCGATCTTCCTCGCGGTCGTCACGGCCGTCGTCACCGCGAGTTCCTCCGCGGGGTCCTCGCCCCAGGACGTCCTCGACAGCTACCGCACCGGCCTGATGGTGGTGACCGGCATCGCCCTGGCAGGCCTGCTGATCACCCTGCCCGGCCTGCGCACACGGCGACAGCGCGAGTCCCTCGTCGTCGCCCGGTCCGACCAGACCGACCAGACAGTGGCGAAGCCCGAGTCGGAACGGGTCACCGTCCACGATCGCTGAACACGTCCGACGCGCGCGCCCGCCGGAGTCCTTGCTCCGCCGGGCGCGCGGCTGTTGACTCGGCCCATGAACAACAACGGGGACGTCGCGGCCAGTTACCGCGACGGTTCGGACGTGAAGCGGGTGCGACGCACCCGTGCACAGCATCAGGCACGGCGCGACGCCGTGACCGTCGAGATCGGATACGCCCTGGCCAGCGCGGCGTTCCTTGCGGCGGTCGCCTTCGGGGTCGTGACCGGTCCCGCTCTCTTCCTGGACCTGTCGTCCTCCACGGTGCACGCGCTCATCACCGTGGGCGGCACCCTGGCCGCCGTCCTCTTCGCGCTACGGGTGGCCACCGTACTGTTCCGCTTCCACCGGGAAGCCGCCGTTCCTCAGCCCAGCCAGCCCGGTCGTACCAGCCCCGACTCGTAGGCGAGTACGACCAGTTGGGCGCGGTCGCGGGCGCCGAGTTTCACCATCGTCCGGCTGACGTGGGTCTTGGCCGTGAGCGGGCTGACGACCAGGCGGCGGGCGATCTCCTCGTTCGAGAGGCCGATGCCGACCAGCGCCATCACCTCCCGTTCCCGGTCGGTGAGTTCGGCCAGCGTCGCGACCGACTCGGGCTCCTTCGAGCGCGCCGCGAACTCGGAGATCAGCCGGCGCGTGACCCCGGGCGAGAGCAGAGCGTCGCCCTCGACCACCGCCCGTACCGCGCGCAGCAGTTCATCGGGCTCGGTGTCCTTGACCAGGAAGCCGGAAGCGCCGGAGCGGATGGCCTCGAAGACGTACTCGTCCAGCTCGAACGTGGTGAGCATGACCACCTTCACGTCCCCGAGCGCCGCGTCGCCGGTGATGCGGCGCGTGGCGGCGAGGCCGTCCAGTACGGGCATCCGGATGTCCATCAGAACGACGTCCGGAACCAGTTCACGGACCGCGCGCACCGCTTCCTCGCCGTCGGCGGCCTCCCCGGCCACCTCGATGTCCGGCTGGGCGTCGAGCAGCGCCTTGAAGCCGGCCCTGACCAATGACTGGTCGTCGGCGAGCAGTACACGGATCACCGGTTCTCCTCCTTGGCCTTCCACGGCAGTACGGCCAGCACCCGGAACCCTCCGTCGTCGCGCGGACCAGCCTCGATCGTGCCACCCAGCGCGGACGCCCGCTCCCGCATGCCCGCGAGGCCATTGCCGCTTCCGCCCGCGTCCGCGCCGGTGGCCGGACCGTCGTCGTCGATCCGCAGGCGCAGCACGCCCCGCTCGTGATCGAACCGCACCCGCGCCCGGCGCGACCCCGAATGCCGTACGACATTGGTGAGCGCTTCCTGGACGATGCGGAACGCGGCGAGGTCGGTGCCGGGCGCGGGCGCCGGCACCTCACCCTCGACCTCGACGGTGAGACCGGCGCTCGCCGCCTGCTCGACCAGTTCGGGAAGCCGGTCGAGACCGGGAGCGGGCGCGCGCGGCGCCTCCCCAGGTGCTCGCAGGGTGTCGAGCACCTGCCGGACCTCGCCGAGCGCCTCCTTGCTGGCCGCCTTGATGGTGGTGAGCGCCGTACGCGCCTGTTCGGGATCGGAGTCGAGGAGCGCGAGGCCCACGCCCGCCTGGACGTTGATCACCGAGATGCTGTGCGCCAGCACGTCGTGCAGTTCGCGGGCGATCCGCAGCCGTTCCTCGTCGGCGCGGCGCCGGGCCGCCTGCGCGCGCTCGGCCCGTTCGCGGCTCCACTGCTCGCGGCGCACCCGCACCAGCTCCGCCAGGGCCACCACCGCCACGACCCAGGTGGCGATGCCGATCTCCTGCATCCAGGACGGAGCGTGGTCGCCCGTCGGGGGCAGCCGGCGGTACAGCCAGTGGGCGATCAGAAGATGCCCCACCCACAGCAGACCGACCGCCGTCCAGGCCGCTCTGCGGTGCCCGGCCACCACCGCGCTGAAGCAGGCCACCGCCACGGGGAGGAAGACCGGCCCGTAGGGATATCCGGAGGCCACGTAGACCAGGGCCACCGCGGCCGTGCCGAACACGACGAGCACGGGATGGCGTTGGCGCCAGAGCAGGAGGCCGGAGCCCACCAGGAGAAGCGCCCGGGAGAAGGCGTCCAGAGCGAGCCGGTCGCCGTGCTGGGCGTGGGCGGCGAAGTTGGAACCGATGAACACGAAAGCGGTCAGCAGCAGCGTGGAACGCCACGGCCATCGCGCGCGGCGCCCTTCGTCGTCCCGGCGGTCCCACCCGGGCGGCCCGTGCCACCAGCGCGACGGACCGCCCCACGCCGGCGCCGCGGGTGTGTGCTGCTCTTCCATGGCCGTCACGCTAGACGGCCGACCGCGACGGAGGCGTCCGCCGGGCGAGGTGGTCACCCGTACTCCCCACGGAGTACGAGGCGGTCGAGGCCCGGCCCGCGCCGGGGAGAACCGGCCCGCGCCCGAGGGCGGCCCGATCCACGCCGAGGGAGGCGTATGCCGAGGGAAGCCCGCCCCGCACCGCCGGGTGCGGCCCGCCCTACGCCGGGGAAACCCGGCCTACGTCGACGGAACCCGGCCTACGTCGACGGCGGCTCGGCCTACGGCGGCGGCCCGGCCTACAACGGCGACGACCCGGCGGTGGTGTCACCCGCCTCCGGATACACCAGCCCCACGTCCTGCGCGAGCCGCCCCACCGCATGCCGGAAGAACGGCTCCCGGTCCTCCACCACCCGGTTGAACTGGCCGAACAGCTCGAACCCGATCAGCCCGTAGAGCTGCGCCCACGAGGCCACCAGCGCCACCACCACCTCGGGCGGCAGATCGGGCGCGAGATCGGCGGCCATCCGCCGCGCCTCTGTCTTCAGTCCGTAGGACAGCGGCGTACGGGCCACGCCCTTGCCCCGGTACGCGTCCCTCACGACTCCGATCAGGAGCAGGCCGACGCGGGAGGCGGACGGGACGGTCTCCTGCGGCGCGACGTACCCGGGGACGGGCGAACCGTAGATGAGCGCGTACTCGTGCGGATGCTCCAGCGCCCAGCGCCGCGCCGCCGCGCACACGGTGATCCAGCGTTCGCGGGGGCCGGCGGCGGCCACCTCGGCGTGGGCCGACTCGGCCGCCTCGCCGAGGGAGTCGTAGGCGTCGATGATGAGCGCGGTCAACAGGTCGTCCCGGCTGGGGAAGTACCGGTAGAGGGCGGAGGAGACCATCCCCAGCTCGCGGGCGACGGCCCTCAGCGAGAGCTTCGCGGCGCCCTCGGCGGCGAGCTGTCTGCGCGCCTCGTCCTTGATGGCCGCCGTGACCTCGATCCTGGCTCGGGCACGTGCCCCTCGCGCGGTACTCATACGGTGCAGTGTCCCATGTTTTCAGAGCAGTGCACACAAACGAGAGCGGTGATCCGAAAATGGATCACTGCTCCACCTGGCGATCGCCCACCACAAAAGAGATCGGTGCACAAAAACGAGAGCACTGCTCTTGCTTTGGATCACCGATCCGATGCAGACTCTTCTCAAGCGAGAGCGGTGCTCACAAAACAGATCGGCGCTCTCATCAACCCGCCCCTCCCCGAGAGGTCACCGTGTCCACTCACGTCCAGAAGCCCGGCTGGTTCACCGTCAACGTCCTCAACCGTGCCGTGGCCTGGATCACCAAGCGCGGCCTCAGCCTCCGCGGCTCGCGCGTCCTGGCCGTCCGGGGCCGCAAGAGCGGTGAGTGGCGGACGACCCCGGTCAATCCGCTCACCCTGGGCGGTGAGCAGTACCTCGTCGCACCGCGCGGTCATGTCCAGTGGACGCACAACATGCGGGCGGCCGGCGGGGGCGAGCTGCGCCTCGGCAAGAAGGTGGAGACCTTCACCGCGGTGGAGGTGTCCGACGACGACAAGGCGTCGATCCTGCGCGCGTACCTCAAGCGCTGGAAGGCCGAGGTCGGCGTGTTCTTCGGCGGCGTGGGCCCCGACTCGTCCGACGAGGAGCTGCGGCGCATCGCTCCCGACCACCCGGTCTTCCGGATCACCGTCAAGAACTGACGCCGGGCGCGTCGTCTCCTGAACCCCGAGCGGGTCCGACGATTCCGCGCGCCGCTCCCGACCCCTGAACCTGTCCGACGATTCCCGTCCGCCCCCGGCAGTCTTCGGGTGACGACAGGAACCGTCGGGCAGGTTTCTGGTTCTGGTGGCCCTCTGCTTTCGGTCCCCTGCTTCCAGGCCCTTGCTTCCAGTCCCCTGCTTCTAGTCCTCCGCGCCTTCCGCCACCTGGGGCCGGCGGTCGAGGGTCGTCAGGGCGCGCCCGACCATCGGGTGGGTCCGGATGATCTCCCCGAGCGTGGTGGAGCCGCGGGTGATTCCGGTGAAGGCCTTCCAGACCGGGCGCAGGCCGGTGAGCCCCGCGTGGAACACGCCGGGGCGACGCTCGAAAGCGCCGAGCAGGCGCTTGCCGACACTCATCTCGACACCGAGCCCGGCCTTGATCGCGAAGGCGTAGTTCAGCGCCTGCCGTCGGGCGTCCACCGCGTCGTGCGCCTCGGCGATCCGTACGGCCCACTCGCCCGCGAGGCGCCCGGAGCGCAGCGCGAACGAGATGCCCTCACGGGTCCAGGGTTCGAGCAGTCCCGCCGCGTCACCGCAGACGAGCACCCGGCCGCGCGACAGCGGCGAGTCGTCGGCCCGGCAGCGCGTCAAGTGGCCCGAGGAGATCGACGGCTCGAAGCCGGCGAGGCCGAGCCGGGCAATGAAGTCCTCCAAGTACCGCTTGGTGGCGGCGCCTTCGCCGCGCGCGGAGATCACGCCGACGGTGAGCGTGTCGTCCTTGGGGAAGACCCATCCGTAACTGCCGGGCATGGGGCCCCAGTCGATCAGGACGCGCCCCCGCCAGTCCTCGGCGACCGTCTCCGGCACAGGGATCTCGGCCTCCAGACCGAGATCGACCTGGTCGAGCTTCACACCGACGTGGGCTCCTATCCGGCTGGCACTGCCGTCGGCACCGACGACCGCACGCGCCAGAACGGTCTCTCCGCCCTGGAGAACCACTGCCACGGTCCGCCGGTCCGGCACCGCCGAACCGTGCTGCTCGACGCGCGAGACCGTGGCCCCCGTGCGCAGTTCGGCGCCGGCCTTCTGCGCGAACTCGACGAGCTGCTGGTCGAACTCCGGACGGTTGATGAGCCCGAACAGCATGTGCCGGGACCGCCGCGTGCGGGCGAACTTGCCGTCCATCGAGAAGGTGACCGCGTGCACCCGGTCTCTGAACGGCAGTTCGAAGCCTGGGGGCAGCGCGTCGCGCGAGGGACCGATGATGCCCCCGCCGCATGTTTTGTAGCGGGGCAGTTCGGCTTTCTCCAGCAGCAGGACGCTGCGTCCCGCGACCGCTGCCGCGTAGGCGGCCGAGGCACCCGCCGGCCCTCCACCGACGACCACGACGTCCCACACCTGCTGTTCGTCGTCCGCCGCACGCCGCTCGTCGTCCGCCGAAGAGTTCTCGCTGCTCACGTTGGTCTACTGCTCCCAGTCCAGCCGTCTGCCGCACCTGTCCCCCGCATCCTACGGCGGGCGTCACCGCGAGCCGCTGTGGGAGGATCTGCCACGGATGCGTCCTGTACACCAGTCCGCATCACTCGATCATCTGTACACAGAAGTACAACGTCGCACCTACAAGGAGCGTGCCCATGTCGTCGAATCCGGTCGCCGAGACCGTCGCCTCGCTCATGCCCCGGGCGAAGGCGGAACTCACCGAGCTGGTGGCTTTCAAGTCGGTGGCGGACTTCGACCAGTATCCGAGGAGCGAGAGCGAGGGTGCCGCCAACTGGATCGCGGACGCGCTGCGCTCCGAGGGCTTCCAGGACGTGGCGCTGCTCGACACCCCGGACGGCACGCAGTCGGTGTACGGCTTCCTGCCGGGCCCCGAGGGCGCGAAGACGGTCCTGCTGTACGCGCACTACGACGTGCAGCCGCCGCTGGACGAAGCGGCTTGGACGACGCCTCCGTTCGAGCTGGTGGAGCGCGACGGCCGCTGGTACGGACGGGGCAGCGCCGACTGCAAGGGCGGTGTCGTCATGCATCTCCTGGCGCTGCGCGCCCTGAAGGCGAACGGTGGCGTGCCGGTGCACGTCAAGGTCATCGTCGAGGGTTCCGAGGAGCAGGGCACCGGCGGTCTGGAACGGTACGCCGAGGCGCACCCGGAGCTGCTGACCGCCGACACCATCGTCATCGGCGACGCCGGCAACTTCCGCGCGGGACTGCCGACGGTCACCGCGACCCTGCGCGGCATGACCCTCGTACGGGTGCAGGTGGACACCCTCGAAGGGAACCTGCACTCCGGTCAGTTCGGCGGTGCGGCGCCCGACGCGCTGGCGGCGCTGATCCGCGTCCTCGACTCGCTGCGGGCGAAGGACGGTTCGACGACCGTGGACGGCCTGGCGGGCGAGTCCGCGTGGGACGGGCTGCAGTACGAGGAGCAGGCGTTCCGTGAGGACGCGAAGGTGCTCGACGGGGTGGAGCTCATCGGCTCCGGCACGGTCGCCGACCGGGTCTGGGCGCGTCCGGCCATCACGGTGCTCGGGATCGACTGCCCGCCGGTCGTCGGCGCGACGCCGTCGGTGCAGGCGGGTGCCCGTGCGCTGATCAGCCTGCGGGTGCCGCCGGGCGTCGACGCGGTCGAGGCGACGAAGCTGCTGGAGGCGCACATCGAGGCGCACACGCCGTGGGGGGCGCGGGTGAGCACCGAGCGCATCGGTCAGGGCCAGGCGTTCCGCGCCGACACCTCCAGCCCCGCGTACGCGTCGATGGCCGAGGCCATGGCGGTCGCCTACCCGGGCCAGGAGATGCAGTCGGCGGGCATGGGCGGCTCGATCCCGCTGTGCAACACGCTGGCCTCCCTGTACCCCGACACGGAGATCCTGCTCATCGGCCTGAGCGAGCCGGAGGCGCAGATCCACGCGGTGAACGAGAGCGTGTCGCCGGACGAGCTGGAGCGGCTGTCGGTCGCGGAGGCACTGTTCCTGCGGAACTACGCGGCGAACTGATCGTCCCCGGACATGGCAAGGGCCCTCGCCGACAGGCGAGGGCCCTTGCCATGTCCGGTCGTTCACCCCTTGGGAAACTCTGCCGTCGCCAGGCCCCCGCACCGACGGCGGCCCCTCCGGCGGCGGTAGGGACGCCGGGCCACGGGATCCGCACAGAGCCGCCGACGGAGCGACGATATCAGCCGAGTGGCACTCCGGCCTCCAGATACAGCGCCGCGCCGCGCTCGCGGGCTCGCAGGGCCCAGCGGAGGCGCTCGTAGCGCACGGGCGGCAGCAGGTCGGCCGCCTCCTGCTCGGTGACGAAGCGCCAGCCGCGCAGTTCCGGTCCCGGCAGCAGAAGCCCTCGGACGGCCTGTTCGTCGAGGCGGCCGCCGTCGAAGAGGAGCCGCAGACCGCCGTAGCCGGGCGGTGCGGGGGACTCCCAGTCGACGACGAGCAGCGTGGGCACCTCGTCGAGGGTGATCCCGGTTTCCTCGGTGACCTCGCGCATACCGGCACGGGCGGGGGCCTCGCCGGCCTCGACGACCCCGCCGGGGAACTCCCATCCCGCCTTGTACGTCGGGTCGACGAGCAGGACCCGGTCGCCCTCGTCGAAGAGGAGCACTCCGGCGGCGACGGTCTCCGCGGTGGGTTCGGGAGTCTGCACGATGTCGCACACGGGTGCCGCCCCGGTGCGTACGGCTTCGGCGACGCGCAGGGCGGAGTCGTACGGGGTGAGCGCGCTGGTGTCGACGGGGTGGGCGTCGGCCGTGAGCCAGGGGAGCGCGGCGCGGTAGGGCTCGATGTGGTCGTAGGACCACTGCCGGACGCGCATCTCGCCGTCGGGGAGGTCCGGCGGTACCTCCCGCCCGGCTATTCGCTCCCGCAGGATCGTTTCCGCCGGAGCGAGGAGCACATGGTGTACGGGAATCCGGCGCGCGGCGAGCCCGCCGAAGATCTCGTCGCGGTACTCCTGCCGCAGCAGGGTCATGGGGACGACGAGGACGCCGCCGAGCTCGGCGAGCAGGGCGGCCGCGGTGTCGACCACGAGCCGGCGCCAGATCTTCAGGTCCTGGAAGTCGCCGACCTCGGCGAGGTGCTTGGCCGGGAGCAACTGCGTGAGTGTGGCCCCGATGAGCTCGGGGTCGAAGAGCGTGCTGTTCGGGATCAGCTCGATCAGTTCCCGTGCGGTGCTGGTCTTTCCCGCACCGAACGCACCGTTGATCCAGACGATCACGATTCCCCCTCTTCTGTGGCCCCCTGAGGCTTGCCCGCTCCACCCTGCCACGGAAACCAGCCGCTGATGAGGGCGCGGACAAGGCGACGCCGGTGCCCCCGTGGCGGGGACACCGGCGCGGCGCGGGGGCCTTCAGCCGTTCTGGCCGCCCAGGGCACCCTCGTCGACCGCCGGGCTGTCGGCGCCGACGGTGTGGTCGAGCGAGCTGAGCGAGTCGTTGACGTTCAGGTCGCTCAGGCTGTCCCCGCTCAGGGCGTGGGACGGGGTGATCGCCGCGACGACGAACCCGGTGGCGAGGGAGGCGATGGCGAGCATGCTGCGCTTCTTCATGCCCGGTTCAACTACGCGGGCTGGACGGAGTCACGGGTGGACCGGACACCAACATCCACACAACTCGATCCGGCTTGGTGCGTGAGGTGTGAGACCTGAGCCACGAGGGGTGAGGTGTGAGACCTGGGGCCTGAGACGTGAGGCCTAAGGTGTGAGGCCTGAGACGTGAGGCCTGAGACCCGAGGCCAGGTCACGTGCCCGGCACTCGACGCCCGGCGACCCCGCCCGGCGCCCGCGCCCCGCACCCCGCGCCCCGCACCCCGCACCCCGCACCCCGCGGGATCGTCCGAGCCCGGCCGGGACCCCTGGCGGCATCGATCACCTGCAACACCCCCTGGTCGCGTGCGATACGACGCGACCCGGGACCGGACCAACCACCGGATCAGACGCGTGCCGTAGCCGTCCGCGACCGGCGGGTGAGAGCCGCCGCAGCCGCGCCGACCAGCCCGGCGTCGGTGCCCATCAGGGCGGGCGTCACCGTCAGGCGCCGTACGAAGGAAAGCGTCGCGTAGTCGGCCAGGGCCCGGCGCAGCGGTGCGAAGAGCACGTCACCGGCCTTGCCCACTCCCCCGCCGATCACGGCGATGTCGATCTCGACCAGGGTCGCGGTCGCCGCGATGCCCGCCGCGAGAGCCTGTGCGGCCCGCTCGAAGGAGGCCACGGCGACCGGGTCGCCGGCGCGGGCCGCCTCGGCGACCGCCGCGGCCGAGGTGTCGCCGTCGGGGCCCGGCCGCCAGCCCGCCTCCAGCGCGCGGCGGGCGATGTTCGGGCCGCTGGCGATGCGCTCGACACAGCCCCGGGAGCCGCAGGGGCAGAGATCGCCGTCCAGGTCGACGCTGATGTGCCCGATGTGGCCCGCGTTTCCGGTGGGGCCCGCGTGGAGCCGCCCGTTCAGGACGAGCCCGCCGCCCACGCCGGTGGACACCACCATGCACAGCGCGTTGTCGTGGCCACGGGCGGCGCCCTGCCAGTGTTCGGCCGCGGTGATCGCGACGCCGTCGCCGATCAGCTCGACGGGCAGTCCGCCCGCGGCCTCGGAGGCCCGTTCGACCAGCGGGTAGCCCCGCCAGCCGGGAACGTTGACGGGACTCACCGTGCCGGCGGAGGCGTCCACGGGGCCCGCGCTGCCGATGCCCAGGGCTCCGGCGCCGCTCCACAGCGGGGAGACCGCCAGTTCACCGATGACGTCCTCGACGGCACGCATCACGGTGTCGCCGTCCTCCTGGGCGGGCGTCGGGCGCTGCGCGCGCAGAACGATCCGGCCGTGGCCGTCCACCAGCGCTCCGGCGATCTTGGTGCCGCCGATGTCGAGCGCGGCCACGAGGTCGGTGTGCATCAGTTTCAGGTCTCCCATGGGGTGTGGTGACGGGCCCGCCGCGCCGCGGGTCCGGTCTCCGGCCGGGAACGGTTCGGGATCGGGCCCCGTCGTAGGCCGCGCGGAGTGCGCCGACGGACCCCGGGGACCGTGCGTCCTGGGGAAGACGCAGGCCGGAGATTGCGGTGGACAGTGTCTCCCGCATCTGACAACGTTGTCCAGGCTCTATGCTCGACGCCACATCCTCATACAACCCCATGGACCTACGCATCCCCGTGGACGACAGGACAGGACAGCACATCGTGGCCGAGACCGCCCGCCGATCCGAGAACCGCTACGGAAACCGTCCGACGATGAAGGACGTAGCGGCGCGTGCGGGAGTCGGTCTGAAGACGGTCTCCCGCGTGGTCAACAGTGAGCCCGGGGTCACCCCGGACACGGAGCGGCGCGTCCAGGAGGCCATCGAGGCGCTGGGTTTCCGCCGCAACGACAGCGCCCGGGTGCTGCGCAAGGGCCGCACGGCGAGCATCGGGCTGGTGCTGGAGGACCTCGCGGACCCGTTCTACGGGCCGCTGAGCCGCGCGGTCGAGGAGGTGGCGCGGGCGCACGGAGCCCTGCTGATCAACGGGTCCAGCGCGGAGGACCCGGACCGCGAGCAGGAACTGGTCCTCGCGCTGTGCGCGCGCCGGGTGGACGGGCTGGTCGTGATCCCGGCCGGCGACGACCACCGCTATCTGGAGCCGGAGATCAAGGCGGGCGTCGCCACGGTCTTCGTGGACCGCCCGGCGGGGCGGATCGACGCCGACGTCGTCCTGTCGGACAGCTTCGGCGGCGCCCGGGACGGTGTCGCCCACCTGATCGCCCACGGCCACCGCCGGATCGGCTTCATCGGCGACATGCCGCGCATCCACACCGCGGCCGAGCGACTGCGCGGCTACCGGGCCGCGATGGAGGACGCGGGGATACCGGTCGAGGACGACTGGATGTCCCTCGGTGTCACCGACCCGCAGCGGGTGCGCAAGGCGGCCGAGGACATGCTGTCGGGTCGCTCCCCGGTCACCGCCGTCTTCGCGGGCAACAACCGTGTCACCGTGACCGTCGTCCGTGTCATCGCCGAGCGCGGCCGCCCGGTCGCCCTCGTCGGCTTCGACGACATCGAGCTCGCCGACCTCCTGGAGCCCGGCGTCACCGTCGTCGCCCAGGACGCGGCGGCTCTGGGCCGCACGGCCGCCGAACGCCTCTTCCGCCAGCTCGACGGCAACCTCATCGCCCCGGAACGCATCGAACTCCCGACCCGTCTGATCACCCGCGGCTCGGGCGAACTGCCTCCGGCGCCCTGAGCGACGGCCGCGCCGCTACCGCCCCGACGCGGTGAGATTCCCCCGTCGCGGCCCCGCGAAGCTCTCCAGTTCGGGGCGGGTCAGGCCCGATTCGCGGGCGATCTCCGGGAGGTCCAGGGCGCCGCAGTCCAGGCCTCGCAGGAGGTAGCCACTGAGGGCCTTGGCCGTGGCGGGTTCGTCCAGGACGTCGCCCGGGGCGTGGCCGGCGTAGCGGGAGAGGCGGGCGGCGGCCTGCCGGAAGCCTTCGCGGTAGAAGGCGAAGACGGCCGCGTAACGGGTCGGGATGTGGGCGGGGTGCATGTCCCAGCCCTGGTAGTAGGCGCGGGCCAGGGCGCGGCGGGTGAGGCCGTAGTGCAGGCGCCAGGCGTCGTGGACCTTCTCGGTGGGTCCGACGGGCAGGACGTTGGTGGAGCCGTCCGAGAGGCGTACGCCGGTGCCGGCGGCCGCGACCTGCATGATCGCCTTGGCGTGGTCGGCGGCGGGGTGGTCGCTCGACTGGTGGGCGGCGGAGACGCCGAGGCAGGCGCTGTAGTCGAAGGTGCCGTAGTGCAGTCCGGTGGCGCGGCCCTCGGCGGCCTGGATCATGCGGGCGACGGTGGCCGTGCCGTCCGTGGCGAGGATGGCCTGGCTGGTCTCGATCTGGATCTCGAAACCGATCCGGCCGGGTTCCAGACCGCGGGCCTTCTCGAACTCCTCGAGGAGCCTGACCATCGCGGTGACCTGCCGTGCGTACGTCACCTTGGGCAGGGTGAGCACGAGCCCGTCGGGCAGGCCGCCCGCCTCCATCAGACCTGTCAGGAAGATGTCGAGGGTACGGATGCCCCGGTCGCGGACCGAGGCCTCCATGCATTTCATGCGGATGCCCATGTACGGGGCCGCGGTGCCGTTCTCGTACGCCTCGGCGATCAGCCGGGCCGCACGGGCCGCGGTCGCGTCCTCCTCGGCGTCCGGGCGGGTGCCGTAGCCGTCCTCGAAGTCGACGCGCAGGTCCTCGACGGGTTCGCGTTCCAGCTTGGCCCGGACGCGGTCGTACACGGGTCCGGCGAGTTCGTCGGCGAGGCCGAGGACGGCGGCGAAGGACGCGGCGTCGGGGGCGTGTTCGTCGAGGGCGGCGAGGGCACGGTCGCCCCAGGCGCGGACGGTGTCGGCGGCGAACGCGTCTCCGGGGACGTACACGGTATGGACGGGCTGGCGGGTGCCGGGGTCTCCTGGATAGCGGCGTTCCAGTTCGGCGTCGACGGGGGCGAGGGAGGCGCCGACCGCTTCGGTGACGGCGCCCGAGAGGCTCGTCGCCACCGTCTCCTGCTGACCCTTACCCATCCGACAGCCTCCAGTTTTCCGCGACATGGAATCAACAATCTGTTGAATGAAGTTATCCGGCGGGCTTCCCGCGGGTCAACACCCTCTGGACCGCGGGACACGCCAGGGCCCCGCCGCGTTCACTCCCGTCCCGGTCGCCCGGGGCGGACTTTCCCGGTTCCTTCTTCCCCTCCGGTGGTGCGCGCCCCGTCCCGACTCGCGAGCGAAGGAGCACACGTGCCCGACTCCAGGAGAGTGACCCGACGCACCGGGCTGAGAAACGCGGTGGCCGCCGCGGTCGCCCTGCCCCTGCTCACCACGGCGCGGGCCTCCGCCACCCGGCGCCCCCGCCCTCGCCCCCGTCTCGACGTCATGACCTACAACCTGCGCTTCGCGAGCGATGCCGAGCCCAACAGCTGGGCGGTGCGCCGTCCGGTGATGCGGGAGCTCCTGCGCCGCGCCCCACGTCATCGGCACCCAGGAAGGCCTGTACCAGCAACTCCTCGACATCGAGGACGACCTCGCGCCGCACTACGAGTGGATCGGCACCGGCAGGGAGGGCGGGAGCGGCGACGAGTCCGCGGCGATCTACTACGACACCCGGCGTCTGGCCCCGCTGGAGCACGACACGTTCTGGCTCTCCGACACCCCCCGGGTGATCGCCTCGAACACCTGGGGCGCCGCGTTCCCCCGCATCGCCACCTGGGTGCGCTTCCGCGATCTGCGGGACGGCGGGCGGCAGTTCCATGTTCTCAACACCCACCTGGACCACGCGAGCCAGTACGCGCGGGTACGGGCCGCCGCGCTCGTCGCCGAACGGATCGCGCGGTTCGATCCGTCCCTTCCGTGCCTGGTCACCGGTGACTTCAACGCGCCGGCGCACCGGAACGAGGTCTACGACATCCTGCTGGGCGCCGGACTCACCGACACCTGGGACACGGCCGCCTCGCGGAGCAGGGTCTACGCGACCTTCCACGGCTACGCCCCGCTGACGCCGGACGGCGACCGCATCGACTGGATCCTGGCCGGCCCCGGCACCGAGGTGGCGCGGGCGTCGATCGACACCTTCTCCCTGCACGGCCAGTTCCCGAGCGATCATCTGCCCGTACGGGCCTCGCTGACCCTGGGATGAACGAAGGCCCCCGCGACCGGTGCGGTCGCGGGGGCCTTCTCAGCGCTTCGGGATCAGCCCTTGCGGGACTTGACCTCCTCGGTGAGCTGCGGGACGACGTCGAAGAGGTCGCCGACCACTCCGTAGTCGACCAGGTCGAAGATCGGCGCCTCGGCGTCCTTGTTGATCGCGACGATCGTCTTCGAGGTCTGCATACCGGCGCGGTGCTGGATGGCGCCGGAGATGCCGGAGGCGATGTAGAGCTGCGGCGAGACGGACTTGCCCGTCTGGCCCACCTGGTTGGTGTGCGGGTACCAGCCGGCGTCGACCGCGGCACGCGAGGCACCCACGGCGGCACCGAGCGAGTCGGCGAGGTTCTCGATGATCGAGAAGTTCTCGGCGCCGTTGACGCCACGGCCGCCGGAGACGACGATCGCGGCCTCGGTCAGCTCGGGGCGGCCGGTCGACTCGCGCGGGGTGCGGGCGGTGACCTTGGTGCCGGTGGCCTTGTCGGAGAAGGTGACCGCGAGGGCCTCGACGGCGCCGGCGGCCGGGGCGGCCTCCACGGCGGCCGAGTTCGGCTTGACCGTGATGACCGGGGTGCCCTTGGCGACACGGGACTTGGTGGTGAAGGAGGCGGCGAACGCGGACTGCGTGGCCACCGGACCCTCGTCACCGGCCTCCAGGTCGGTGGCGTCGGTGATGATGCCCGAGCCGATGCGGACCGCGAGGCGGGCCGCGATCTCCTTGCCCTCGGCGGAGGACGGGACGAGCACGGCGGCCGGGGAGACGGCGTCGTACGCGGCCTGGAGCGCGTCCACCTTCGGCACGACGAGGTAGTCGGCGTACTCGGCGGCGTCGTGCGTGAGGACCTTCACCGCACCGTGCTCGGCGAGCGCGGCGGCGGTGTTCTCGGCACCGGAGCCGAGGGCGACGGCGACGGGCTCGCCGATACGGCGGGCCAGCGTCAGCAGTTCGAGGGTGGGCTTGCGGACGGCACCGTCCACGTGGTCGACGTAGACGAGAACTTCAGCCATGGGGATGCTCTCCTGCGGATTGCGAAGTCTGAGGGGCGGTAAGCGGGGTGGGCCTTGGCCGCGGAGACGGTCCGGAGGCGCGCCCCGGACCCTCGGCGACTAGATGAACTTCTGGCCCGCGAGGAACTCGGCGAGCTGCTTGCCGCCCTCGCCCTCGTCCTTGACGATCGTTCCGGCGGTGCGCGCCGGACGCTCGGTGGCGGAGTCGACCTTGGTCCAGGCACCCTCGAGACCGACCTCGTCCGCCTCGATGTCGAGGTCGGACAGATCCCAGGACTGCACCGGCTTCTTCTTGGCGGCCATGATGCCCTTGAAGGACGGGTAACGCGCCTCGCCCGACTGGTCGGTGACCGACACGACCGCGGGGAGGGAGGCCTCGAGCTGCTCGGAGGCGGTGTCGCCGTCACGGCGTCCCTTGACCACGCCGTCCTCGACGGAGACCTCGGAGAGCAGGGTGACCTGCGGGACACCGAGACGCTCGGCCAGCAGCGCCGGGACGATGCCCGCGGTGCCGTCGGTGGAGGCCATGCCGGAGACGACCAGGTCGAAGCCGGCCTTCTCGATCGCCTTGGCCAGCACCAGCGAGGTGCCGACGGCGTCGGTGCCGTGCAGGTCGTCGTCCTCGACGTGGATGGCCTTGTCGGCACCCATGGACAGCGCCTTGCGCAGCGCGTCCTTGGCATCCTCGGGGCCGACGGTCAGCACGGTGATCTCGGCGTCGTCCGCGTCCTCGGCGATCTGCAGCGCCTGCTCGACGGCGTACTCGTCGAGTTCGGACAGCAGGCCGTCCACGTCGTCACGGTCGACGGTCAGGTCATCGGCGAAGTGCCGGTCGCCAGTGGCGTCGGGCACGTACTTCACAGTGACAACGATCCTCAAGCTCACGCCGGCTCTCCTACTGCATCGTCATGTCTGGGCTGCCTTCTTTCAGGCAGCATAGGCGCCTGAAGCGGCCGATCCCGGTCGGGGCGGCCCGCGCTCCGACCGAAATATTACTCACCAGTACACCCAGTGGACGCACACTAAGCAAGCGCTTTGGACTGTGACCTTCGCAACGCTGTGTAACCAGCGAGTAGAACCGGCGAGTAGCAAAGCCTCTGCCCCCGGCCTGCGGGTTCAGTCACGCAGACCGTTGAAACGGCCCTGGTGGTACAGGAGGGGGCTGCCCGCGCCCGAGTGATCGCCCAGCACGACCTCCGCCAGGACGATGCGATGGTCGCCCGCCGGCACCCGCGCCACGACACGGCACACCAGCCAGGCCAGGACGTCGTCCAGCACGGGAACTTCCTCGGGCCCCTTACGCCAACGGGTGGGCGCGCCGAACCGGTCGGCGCCGCTGCGGGCGAAGGTGGCGGCCAGCTCCCGCTGGTGCTCGCCGAGCACGTGGACGCCGACGTGACCGGCCCCGGATATCGCGGGCCAGCTCGAGGCGCCGGTGCCGATGCCGAACGAGACGACCGGGGGCTCGGCCGAGACCGAGGTGAGCGAGGTGGCGGTGAAGCCGACGGGACCGCGGGCACCCGAGGCGGTGATCACGGCCACACCGGCCGCGTGGCGCCGGAACACGGAGCGCAGCAGGTCGGGTGACGCGGGCCGTGGAGTACCGAGGCCGGGGGTGGCCGTCATGGAACTGTCCTTCTGCGAGAGCCGGCGGGAGGTTCCCGCCGCTCGGGCGGAACCGGGGGCGGGAGACGGTCCTCGGCCGGTCAACAGCCCGGACCGCGCGCGCCCGCGGTGCGGGGCGGGTCCGTGTCGGCGAGCTCGGGGAGAAGGCTGTGCGGTGACATACGGTCAGGCTGACGAGAGGCGGCGGGCGCAGTCAAGGGCGTACGGGCATGTGGGAGATGGCTCACCATGATCGCCACCGGTCAGACGGCCTCGCCGAGCGCCGCGATGACGTCCGCCTTGCGCGGCTGTCCCGCCGCGCGCCGCACGATCAGGCCGCCGGCGTCGAGCACGAGCACGGTGGGCGTCTTGAGGATGCCGAGATCGCGTACGAGGTCCAGGTGGTCCTCGGCGTCGATCTCCACGTGCGACACGCCGGGGACCATGCCGGCCACCTCGCCCAGCACCCGCCGGGTGGCCCGGCAGGGGGCGCAGAAGGCGCTGGAGAACTGCACGAGCGTGGCCCGATCCCCGAGGGCCTGTCCCAGCTCCGCCGCGCCGAGCCGCTTTCCGCCGTCGCGCCCGCTCACCCGCACCCTCCCGCTCCGCCGCCTGTGCAGCACTCCGAAGACGCTCGCCGCCGCGAGCACGACCAGGCACACCACAAGTCCGCTCATCACCTGCACAAGCATTCACGAGACCGCAAAGATTCCCGGGTCCGGGGGGCGCCCTTCGTACGGAATGCTTGATTCATGGACATCGATGCGAGAGGGCCGCGTTTCGGCGCGGCGGTGACGGCCGTCGTGCTGGCGGTCACGCTGATCACCGGCAGCGTCTGGCTGCTGGCGTGGCAGACGCTGGCGTTCGCGCTGGGCGCGGCGGGCGGCGTGACGCGCTCGCCGTACGGCTGGGTCTTCAGGAAGGCCGTACGACCGCGGCTCGGCCCGCCGACGGAGTTCGAGGCGCCGGAGCCCCCACGGTTCGCGCAGGCGGTCGGGCTCGGCTTCGCGGTGGTGGGCCTGATCGGCTGGACCGCGGGGCCGGCGTGGCTGGGGTCGGCGGCGACCGCGTGCGCCCTCGCGGCGGCGTTTCTCAATGCCGCGTTCGGGTACTGCCTCGGATGCGAGATGTACCTTCTTGTACGGCGCGTGACGGTACGCGCAAAGTAAAGGCATGTTAAAACCCCGAGGTGGATCAAGGGGCGACGTGACGAGGATCTCGCCGTTCCCCGGCACCAGGACTGGCCACCCGTCCGTTCTTCGGGCACGATCTGCGCATTGCCGTAAACCTACGGCAGCGTAACTTCCCGCCGGGAGACCCCTTCCCAGGCAGAGAGAAGGGTCCACCCCGTCCATGGCAGAGCTTGTCTACCGTCCCGTCGTCGGCCTCGCCCAGACACTCTTCAAGGCGTGGGACCTCAAGATCGACTGCAAGGGATCGGAGAACATTCCGCGCTCGGGCGGCGCCGTGCTGGTCAGCAACCACATCAGCTACCTGGACTTCATCTTCGACGGCCTGGCCGCCCTGCCGCAGAAGCGCCTGGTGCGCTTCATGGCGAAGGAGTCGGTCTTCCGGCACAAGATCTCCGGTCCGCTGATGCGGGGCATGAAGCACATCCCGGTGGACCGCGCCCAGGGCGAGACGGCCTACCAGCACGCCCTGGAGTCGCTGCGTTCCGGTGAGATCGTCGGCGTCTTCCCCGAGGCGACGATCTCGCAGTCGTTCACGCTGAAGAGCTTCAAGTCCGGTGCCGCGCGCATGGCCCAGGAGGCCGGCGTGCCGCTCATCCCCGTGGCCCTGTGGGGCACGCAGCGGCTGTGGACCAAGGGTCACCCGCGCAACTTCAAGCGCAGCCACACCCCGATCACCATCCGGGTCGGCGAGCCGGTGGAGGCCCCGAAGGACCAGTACGCGGGCGCCATCACCCGGCGGCTGCGCGAGCGGGTCCAGGAACTGCTCGAATCGGCCCAGCGCGCCTATCCCGTACGCCCCAAGGGGCCGGACGACACCTGGTGGATGCCCGCCCACCTCGGCGGCACCGCACCGACCCCCGAAGAGGTGCGCGCGGCCGAGACCCGCTGACCCTCTCCCCTCCTCACCGTGAGGGACGCTTCCCCCGCGTCACAGCGCGAGGGGAAGCGTCCGGAGCAGGGACACCCGGCCCGGGGCGGCCTTCATGGCGCCGATGACGGCGGGGTGTGGTTCGGCGTACAACCCGGGATAGTCCAGCTCGTCGAGGTCGGGGTCGGGCGTGAAGGCGAGCCGTTCGCCGTCGAGGGAGAAACGGGCGTCGACGCCGGGCTTGTTGCCCCGGGGGTCCTGCCGGTGCCAGGCACCGTCGAGACGTATGGCGACGAGACCGTGCAGCGCCTCGAACTTCTGGTAGCAGAACGCGGTGGGAATGTCCTCGGCCCGCAGGAGCGCGGCGAGCGCGTGGGCCTTGGCGTGACAGATGCCGGTGCGCTGTTCCAGTACGTCGGAGGCGCGCCAGGTGACGCGCGGATCACCGGAATCGGCCGAGTGCGGGATGGTGTCCCGCACGAACTCGAACGCCGAGCGCGCATAGGCATACGAATCGACGGATTCCTTGGCCAGCCGTGCGGCCGTCTCACGGACGCGTGGATGATGGTGGTCGACAATCTCGTCGGCGGCCAGGTAGGCGGACAGGGCGCTCGTTGTCTGGATCAGCTCCATACCCGTAGAGCATAAGAATGCGACCACCCGAGAGTCAATAACTTTTCGGACGGTCGCATATTTATGCACCCCGTTCGGTGCCGGCCCCGCTACTGCTGGGCCATCTCCTCCTTGAGCGCGGCCACGAAACCGTCGACGTCGTCCTCGGTCGTGTCGAAGGCGCACATCCAGCGGACGTCGCCCGCGGCCTCGTCCCAGAAATAGAAGCGGTAGCGCTTCTGGAGCCGCAGGGTGACGTCGTGCGGGAGCCGGGCGAAGACCGCGTTGGCCTGGACCGGGTGGAGGATCTCCACTCCGTGCACGGCGCGGACGCCTTCCGCGAGGCGCTGGGCCATCTCGTTGGCGTGCCGGGCGTTGCGCAGCCACAGATCCTTGGCCAGCAGCGCCTCCAACTGCACCGATACGAAACGCATCTTGGAGGCGAGCTGCATCGACAGCTTGCGCAGGTGCTTCATGTGGCTGACGGCGTCCTGGTTGAGGACGACGACCGCCTCGCCGAACAGCGCCCCGTTCTTCGTACCGCCCAGGGACAGGATGTCGACGCCGACCGCGTTGGTGAACGTCCGCATCGGGACGTCCAGGGAGGCGGCCGCGTTGGATATCCGGGACCCGTCCAGGTGCACCTTCATGCCGTGCGCGTGGGCGTGGTCGCAGATCGCGCGGATCTCCGCGGGCGTGTAGAGCGTGCCCAGTTCGGTGTTCTGCGTGATCGAGACGACCTGCGGCATCGCGCGGTGCTCGTCGTCCCAGCCGAACGCCTGCCGGTCGATCAGTTCGGGCGTGAGCTTGCCGTTTGGGGTGGGCACCGTGAGCAGCTTGAGGCCGCCCATGCGCTCGGGGGCGCCGCCCTCGTCGACGTTGATGTGCGCGCTCTCCGCGCAGATCACCGCACCCCAGCGGTCGGTGACCGCCTGGAGCGCGACCACGTTCGCGCCGGTGCCGTTGAAGACCGGGAAGGCCTCGGCGCCGGCACCGAAGTGACTGCGGATGATCCCCTGGAGGTTGTCCGTGTAGTCGTCCTCGCCGTACGCGACCTGGTGCCCGCCGTTGGCCAGGGCCAGGGCGGCGAGCACCTCGGGGTGGGCCCCCGCGTAGTTGTCGCTGGCGAAGCCGCGGACGGCCGGGTCGTGATGACGCCGGGCGTCGGTCTTCGGAGGGTTCACGGCTTCTCGGTCAGCCACAGGCGCTTTCCGTTCACTTCGGCGGCGGGCTTGTCCCAGACGCCGACGATGGACTCGGCCAGTTCCGTGACGTCCGTGAAGCCCGCGAACTTCGCGTTCGGCCGCTCGGCGCGCATCGCGTCGTGCACCAACGCCTTCACGACCAGGATGGCAGCGGCGGAGGTCGCGCCGTCGGCGCCCTCGGCGATGCCGGCCTTGCGGAAGTAGTCCGCCATGGCCAGGGTCCAGGCTTCGGCGGCGGCCTTGGCCGCGGAGTAGGCGGCGTTGCCCGCGGTGGGGTTGCTCGCGCCTGCGGCGCTGATCAGGACGTACCGGCCGCGCTCGCTGGCCTGAAGCGCCTCGTGGAAGGCGAGCGTGGTGTGCTGCACCGTGCGGATCAGCAGCAGTTCGAGCAGGTCCCAGTCGTCGAGAACCGTCTTGGTGAAGGTCTCGCTGCCGCGCCAGCCGCCGACGAGGTGGACGAGGCCGTCCACATGGCCGAAGTCCTTCTGGATGCGCGCTGCCCAGTCGCGGGTGGACTGGAGGTCCAGCAGGTCGACGGTGTCGCCGACGACGGTGGCGCCGCCGTGCGCGTAGCGGGCCGCGTCCACGGCCTCCGCCAGGCGTTCCGCGTCGTTGTCCGCGCCGATCACGGTCGCGCCCGCCTCGGCGAGCCTGAGCAGCGCCGCCCGGCCGGCGGGTCCACCCGCGCCCGCCACCGCGATCACCGCACCGCTGAGAGCCCCGTTCCCCATGATCTTCTCCTCCTGAGCAATGTTCTCGCTACCGCGGTCGGTCACGCGGCGACCCGCTCGGGGCCGGCCGCGGTGATGCCCTTGGTGGAGGCGATCACGTTCTTCAGCTTCTTGGCGAGCGCCTCATAGAACATGCTCAGGGGAAACTCGTCCGGAAGCACGTCGTCGACGAGCTTGCGCGGCGGCAGGGACAGGTCGAGTGCGTCCGGACCCTTGGCCCAGCGGGAGCCCGGGTGCGGGGCGAGGTAGGTGGAGACGAGCTCGTAGGCCTTGAACCAGTGGACGAGCTTGGGGCGGTCGATGCCGGCCCGGTACAGCTCCTCGATCTCGGCGCACAGCTGGTTGGTGACCTGCGGGGCACGCTGCCAGTCGATGTGCAGCTTGTTGTCGGTCCAGCGGACGACGTCGTGCTTGTGCAGGTAGGCGAAGAGGAGCTGGCCGCCGAGACCGTCGTAGTTGCGGACGCGGTCGCCGGTGAGCGGGAAGCGGAACATCCGGTCGAAGAGCACGGCGTACTGCACGTCGCGGCCGTGCGCGTTGCCCTCGGACTCCAGCTTCACGGCCTCCTTGAAGGCGGTGAGGTCGCAGCGCAACTCTTCGAGGCCGTACATCCAGAACGGCTGGCGCTGCTTGATCATGAAGGGGTCGAACGGCAGGTCGCCGTGGCTGTGGGTGCGGTCGTGGACCATGTCCCAGAGCACGAAGGCCTTCTCGCAGCGCTCCTGGTCGTGGACCATGGCGGCGATGTCCTCGGGGAGTTCGAGGCCGAGGGTGTCCACGGCGGCGTCCGTGACGGCACGGAAGCGGGCCGCCTCGCGGTCGCAGAAGATGCCGCCCCAGGAGAAGCGCTCGGGCGCCTCGCGCACGGCGATCGTCTCCGGGAAGAGCACGGCCGAGTTGGTGTCGTACCCCGCGGTGAAGTCCTCGAACGTGATGCCGCAGAACAGCGGGTTGTCGTAGCGGGTGCGCTCCAGCTCGGCCAGCCACTCGGGCCACACCATGCGCAGCACGACCGCTTCGAAGTTGCGGTCCAGGTTGCCGTTCTGGGTGTACATCGGGAAGACGACCAGGTGCTGGAGGCCGTCCTCGCGGTGCGCGGCGGGCTGGAAGGCCAGCAGCGAGTCCAGGAAGTCGGGCACCTCGAAGCCGCCGTCGGCCCAGCGGCGCAGGTCCTTCACGAGCGCCTCGTGGTACGCGACGTCGTGGGGCACCAGCGGGGAGAGCTCGGTTATCGCCTCGGCCACGCGGCGCACGACCGCTTCGACGTCGGCGGCGGCCGGAGCACCGTCGGCCGCGAAGTCGATGGAGCCGTCCTTGGACTGCCACGGCCGGATCTCCTCCACGGCAGCCTTGAGGACGGGCCATGCCGGGTGATCCACCACCCTGCCCACGGGAGGAACCCGCTCCTCCGAACCCACCTGCACAAGAACTTCCGTCATGTCCCATCCTCCACAGGAAAACCTCGCGTATGGACACCGTATGTATGCGAGGTTCCGTTACGCAAGAGGAAAGCCGGGAGATTATCCTGCGCACCCCCCGTCTTCACCGCTCTTTTTCCTGTCCGACACCGTCCATGCGATGACATGCGCCACAGCTTCCGTAGCGGCACGGGTGTCCGCGGGAAGCTCCGGGTATCCGAACGGTCCGTGGAACACGCCCCGTTGGCCGTTCTCGGCGACCCGCGCTCCGGCTTCCCCGGCCGCCTCTCTCCGCCGCTTCCCCCGGACCGGCGGCGTACGCGTGGCCCTCGTCACGGCGCTCCCGCCGCGCCGTGTGAATCCGACACTCCCATTGCACGGCGTAGGAACGGGTACACAGCACAGCCAGGCCATTAGGCTGCGGCCTGCCGCGTGGCCGCCCGTCGGAACCACGCGCGAGCCGAGCCGCCGTCGACGGAAGCGAGTCGAATCTTGAACTTCCTCACCATCGGTCACCGCGGAGTGATGGGTGTCGAACCCGAGAACACCCTCCGTTCCTTCACCGCCGCCCAGAACGCGGGCCTCGACCTCATCGAACTCGATCTGCATCTGAGCAAGGACGGCGCCCTCGTCGTCATGCACGACGCCGAAGTGGACCGTACGACCGACGGCACGGGGCCGATCGCCGACAAGACGCTCGCGGAGTTGCGCACGCTGGACGCGGGACGCGGCGAGCGGGTCCCCGTCTTCGAGGAGGTCCTGGAGGCGGTCAGGACGCCGTTGCAGGCCGAGATCAAGGATGTCGCGGCGGCCAGGGCGCTGGCCGAGGTGATGCACCGCAAGGACCTCGTCGGGCGGGTGGAGGTGTCCTCGTTCCACGACGAGGCGATCGCCGAGATCGCCCGGCTGGTGCCGGGCGTCCGTACCGCGCTGATCGCGAGCCGCTACGGCACCGACGTGGTGGACCGCGCCGTCGAGGCCGGCTCCGCGACCGTCTGCCTCAACATCCGCAGGCTGAGCCTGGAGGTCGTCGAGCACGCCCGCAAGGCCGACCTGAAGATCATCGGCTGGATCGTGAACACCCAGGACCACCTCCGGCTGGTCCGCGCTCTGGAGCTGGACGGCGCCACGACCGACTACCCCGAGATCAAGCGCACGGGCCGTTTCACGGCGTAGCGGGACGAGGCGAGCCCGCGCCGTCCGGGGCGACGCGTACGGGCCGCTCGGCGAGGACGCGCCGGGCGGCCCGGCCGGCGGCCGTGGTCGACGGCCCCGGCCCGGACCCGGGCAGGGAGGGTTCGGCCGAGCGGATTCAGCCGAGCGGCTTGACCAGCAGTTCGAAGCGCAGGTCGTCGCGCTGCGGGACACCGAAGCGCTCGTCGCCGTACGGGAAGGGCGTCATCCGGCCCGTGCGGCGGTAGCCGCGCCGCTCGTACCAGGCGATGAGCTCCTCGCGTACGGAGATCACGGTCATGTGCATCTCCGTGGCGTCCCACACCTCGCGGACCGTCCGCTCCGCCTCGGCGATGATCACCTTGCCGAGCCCACCGCCCTGGAACGCGGGGCTGACCGCGAACATGCCGAAGTAGGCGTGGTCACCGCGGTGCTCGAGCTGGCAGCAGGCGACGAGCACGCCGTCCCGCTCCACGGTCAGGAGCCGGCTGTCGGGTGCCTCGACGATGGCCCGGACGGCGTCGGCGTCGGTCCGCCGGCCTTCGAGGATGTCCGCCTCCGTGGTCCAGCCGGCCCGGCTGGAGTCACCTCGGTACGCCGACTCGACCAGCGCGACCAGCGCGTCCACATCGCTGTCGACGGCGTCGCGGAAGGTCAGTCCGGTGGCGGCGGCGGTTTCCATGGCAGCGGTTCTCCGATCGGTGGCGCTTGCGGGGCACGCCCGAGCGTAACGCTCCCCCGGAACCCGTCGGACAGGTCCTAGGCTCCGTGCGCATGGTGCATGTACTGAGCAGCCGGACCCTTCTGCGTCCGACCGACCCGGAACGTTCACGCGTCTTCTACGGTGAACAGCTCGGCCTGGCCGTCTACCGCGAGTTCGGCACGGGGCCCGAGCGCGGGACCGTGTACTTCCTCGGCGGCGGATACCTGGAAGTCGCCGGACGCTCCGAGACGCCGCCCTCCCCTGCGCTCAAACTGTGGCTCCAGGTCGCGGACATGACGGCGGCCCACGAGGAGCTGACGGCCGCGGGAGTCGAGGTGGTGCGCGGGCCCGTACGGGAGCCGTGGGGGCTCGTCGAGATGTGGATCGCGGACCCGGACGGGACCGAGATCGTGATCGTCGAGATCCCGTCCGACCATCCGCTGCGCTACCGCCCCTGAAGCCCCCGAGACGGTGTGTCCGGATGGCCGGTGCTCCACGGCAGGCTTAGCGTGCTGAGGGAACTCGCTGCGGAAGGAACGTCATGAAGCTCGACAGGCCCGTGCCCGGCGGACCCTGCTGGACGGAGCTCGGCACCGACGACCTGGAGGGCGCCAAGGCCTTCTACGCCGATCTGTTCGGCTGGCGCCCGGAGACGGACCCGCGCCAGGAGGCGGGCGGGTACACCGTCGCCCACCTGGGGGACGCGGCCGTCGCGGCGATCACCCCGATCTACCAGGAGTCGCAGCCCGTCGCCTGGAACGTGTCCTTCGGCGTCACCGACGTGGACGCGACCGCGGCGGCCGTGGAGGCCGCCGGCGGAACGCTCGTCCTCGCTCCGATGGACGTGCTCGACGTGGGCCGTTTCGCTGTCGCCGTCGACCCGGGCGGCGCCGCGTTCCAGATGTGGCAGGCGCGGGCCTTCCCCGGTGCGGGTCTGTTCAACGCGCCCGGAGCGCTCGGCTGGGTGGAACTCCTCACCCGGGCCCCGGACCGGGTGACCGAGTTCTACACGACGGTGTTCGGCTGGACCGTGAAGCCCTCGGCGCACTACCCGCAGTGGGGCATCGACGGCGCCGACTTCGGCGGCATGGTCACGATGGACGAGAACTTCGCGCACGAGGTTCCCTCGCACTGGCTGCCCTACTTCGCCGTCGAGGACGTGGACGAAACGGCGAACGCGGTCCTCATGGCGGACGGCCACCTGCTGATGGAGCCCGTCTCCCAGCCGGGCGGCCACCGCCGCCTGGCCGTCGCCCGGGACCGACAGGGCGCGGCCTTCGGCATCTACGCGGAGGGCTCGAAGGGCTGATCCGGACGGTCGGAGGGCTCTACGGAGTAGACGGGCTCCACGGGCTCGACGGGCTCGACGGGCTCGACGGGCTCCACGGACTCGGCAGGCTCCACGGGCTCGACGGGTTGCTCCAGCCGGGCGCGGCTACGAGGGGTGAGGCTGATCCGGGCGGCCCGCCTACCCTCCGTCTCAGGCCGGGGTCAAGCGCGGGGCAGCCTCAGCCGGCCTTCGAGCTGCCCGAGCAACTCGCCCAGGAGTCCGGCCAGTTCACGCTGGTGTTCCCGGTCGATGCCGGACAGGACGCCGGTCTCGTAGGCGAGTTGGTCGGGGAGGACGGCGTCGACCAGGTCCTGTCCGGCGTCGGTCAGCCGGACGTGCGCGACACGGCGGTCCCGGGTGTCGCCGCGCCGCTCGACGAGACCGCGTTCGGTGAGCTGCTTGAGCCGCTTGGTCACGGCGGCACCCGAGGAGAACGTCTCGCGGGCGATGTCGCTGGGGGTCAGCTCGTGCCCGGTACGGCGCAGCGTCCCGAGCACATCGAACTCGGGGCGGGTGAGCCCGGCCCGGCGCAGGGGCGCGTCCTCGGCCTGCTGAAGAAGCGCGGCACAGCGGTTGACCCGCCCGATGACCTCCATGGGCCCGGTGTCGAGATCGGGCCGCACGTTCTCCCACTGCCGCACGACGGCCGCCACCGTGTCACCGGCGGCGGTGGCGCCGGGGGGCCGCTCGTCGGAGCCGCTGCCGGAAGGCTCTCGGTCCGCGCGACCGGCACGCGCAGGCTCGGTGCCGGCGGAGGCCCTGCCGCCGGACCCGGTGCTCGCGAGGGTCCCTTCGGTGGGCCCGGTACCGGAAGGCGCCCTGCCGCCGGCTCCGGCGGTCGCAGGCTCGGCCGTCTCGGATCTGGCGGACTCGGGCCCGGAGGTTGCGGGCCCGGCGCCGACGGGCTCGCCGTCGGAGGAACCCGGGCCGGCAGGCACACCGGCGGCGAACCCGGTGCCGGCGGGCGCCTCTTCAGCGAGCGGGGTCCCTGACGGGCCGCTGCCGGTCGACTCGATGTCGGCCGGCCGGCTGCCGACGGGCGTCCCCTCGGTGGGCGTCGCCCGGTCCGGTGCCGGGTGGCCGTTCCGCGCCGGGTCCACGTCCGGCACCGGATCACCGTCCCGTGCAGGGTCGCCCTCCGCCGCTCTCCGCCCGTCCGCTGTCGTCATGCCTGTGCGCCCTCCCAGCAGTGCAGTCCCTGGCGTCGTACCGTCGCCGCGAGCGTACGGTGTCCGGCCTGCTCGGCCCGCATCACCCGCTCCTCCGGCAGGGCGCGCCGCCACCATTCGCCCGCTGCGGCGTCCGCGGCGGAGCGCAGGTGAACAACGGCGGCGGACAGTCCGCGGCGGGCCGATTCCAGGGCGCCGGGCTCGGGCCGCTCCTCGGCGAGCAGTCCGGCGGCGTGTTCCTGGGCACGCCCCACCGCGGCGAGCGCCTTCTCGATCCGGTCACCGGCCCGCCGGTTGGTCACGGCGACGGCCGCGAGGAAGCCGACGAGCGCTCCCACGAGGGTGTCCAGGACCCGGTCGGTCATCAGCTCCCCGGGCTGCTGGGCGTGCGCGAACTCGGTGATCAGCAGGGCCATGGGGGTCACACAGACGCTGCCGAGCCAGTAGTTGCGGCCGATCAGCGCCTCGGCACCGAAGTTCAGGGCGAGGCAGCACACGACGAGGGCGGCCTGGCCGGCGTGGGCGAGCGGGACGAGGACGGCGAAGGCCGCCACGCCGATGAGGTTGCCGGTCACACGCTGGACACTCCGGCTCCAGGTCAGGCTGACGTTGGCCTGGTAGAGGGAGGCGGCGGTGACCAGGGCCCAGTAGGGGCGGCCGACACCGAGCGCGAGCGAGACGTATCCGGCGAGGGCGCAGCCGAGCGCGGTGCGCAGGGCGATGGGGGCGAGCGGGCCGAGTCGGGCGACCAGGGGCGGTTCCCCGAAGGCGAGGGCGGCCTCGACGCCGAGGAGTTCGTCCGCGGCGTCCCCGAGGCCGTCGGGGCGCGGGACGGGTCCGGTGCCGGAGAGTTCGCGGGCCCAGCCGCGCAGCCGTTCGGGGTCCGTGTCGGCGGGTGCGGCGAGCGCGACCTCGGCCCGTACGACGAGCCGTTCGAGAGCGCGCCGGGGCGCGGAACGGGCTCCCGTGGACAGCAGCGACTGCCAGGCGGTGTGGACGGCGGCGGCCGCGGCCGCGCGGGCACGGGCGTCGTCCGGGGCTCCGACGGACACGGCCGCGGCGTTCAGCGCGTGGGCGGTGGCACGCCGTTCCGGGCCGTGCGGGCGCAGGAGCCCGGGTGCCATGCCGACGATCCAGGCCCAGGCCCCCGCCGCCGCGCCCAGCGCGAGGTGACCCGGCACCTGGCCGAGGCTCTGCGGCACGAACAGGGACGCCGAGGAGATGAAGGCGAGGACGACGTGCCCCGGCGGGCCGATGCGCGTGGCGTCGCACAGGGCCTTCTGCGCGGCGGCCAGCAGCGCGCCGACGGTGACCAGCACGACGGCGTTCCTCGTGAGCGAGGCCGTGACGAGCGCGACGCCGAGTCCGGCGAGCATCCCGGCCACCACCCAGGCGAGGGCCCGGGCCCGCGCGGCGTACGGACGGCTGTGGGCGTAGAGCGCGCAGAGCGACCCGGCCATGGTGTACATCGCCAGGTCCAGCCGGCCGAGCGCCAGCAGCGTCAGATTCGGCGGGGCGACCGCGACGACGACGCTCAGGGCGGGCTTGAACCAGATGTCGGAGGGCCGGCCCAGACGCAGCGCGTCGGCCAGCGGAAGCCGCCGTGCGCGCGGGGGACGAGGAGGGGTCGCACTGCCGGGACGGAGAGGGGTCGCACTGCTCATTCCACAATCTTAGCAGGTGTTTTATCTGTAAATTAGCTTCTCCAGTCGGCTCCCACCTGCGGCGTACTCCCGCACGCTCCCCCGTGTACACCCCTGCGCTCGCTTGCGCACCGGCCGCCCGGGGCATGCCCTGACCGACCGTCCGATGTCCGGCACCGCTGCCCGGCACCCTCCGCCCGGCATCGCGTGCCCTGCGTCGCGTGTCCGACGTCGTCTTGCGGGGAGGTACGCGGTGCACGGACCGGCTTCACCCGGCTGGCTGCTCGTCGCGCTGTGCGCGGCGACCGGGGCCTACTGCCTGCTGCGGATGCGCAGCCCGGTCGAGGAACAGCGCCGCACCGCGGGCGGCGAGGCACTCATGGGGTTCGGCATGGCCGCGATGGCCGTACCGGCGGCCGTGGTGACCCCGCCGCGCTGGGCCTGGCTCGTCTGCACGGCCGTCTTCGGCGTCGCCGCGCTGCGCGCGCTGGGGACGGCCCGCGGCCGCAGACACCATCTGCACCATCTGATGGGCACCGTCGCGATGGTCTACATGGCCGCGGTGATGACCACCGCCCCGGCCCATCACGTCCACGGCGGCACCGGTGTCCCCGTCCTCACCGGGGCCCTCCTGCTGTACTTCACGGGCTACGTCCTCCGCTCCGGTGCCCGACTCCTGCCCCTGGCCGTCGCGTCGGGCCCCGTCGCGTCCGGCCCATCGGCAGGCTCGGTCGGCTGGGGCGACCGCCCCGAGCTCTCCCAGGCCTGCCGCCTGTCGATGGGGATCGCGATGCTGGCGATGCTGGTCACGCTCTGACACCACTCACCCTCTACGGACCCGTGGCGTACGTCACTTGGGGTCGCCGACCGTATCCAGCGGCGGGCCCCGCTCATAGGCTTCGGCCATGATGGTCCCCGCGGCACTGTTGCTGCTCGGCGCCCTTGCCTCCGTGGTCGCTCCACGACTGCTCGCTCGGGCCGACTGGCCGGACCGGGAACCCGTGGTCGCCCTGTGGGTGTGGCAATGCGTGGTGGCGGCCGTCCTGCTCTGCTGCGTCCTGTCGATGACGCTGAGCGCGTCCGCCGCCTGGGTGGCGGTGCGCGGGCATGTCTTCGGCGGCGCACCGGCGTCGGTCGTCGACGCCTACGCGCCGGGTGCGGGCGCCCCGTGGGCCGC
>NZ_JBSFZS010000047.1:0-60059 GCF_053600395.1 Streptomyces sp. NPDC005070
TGAGCAGCAGGACGACCGCCAGTTGCAGCAGGAAGACCTGACCGGCGACGCTGCGCGGAGTCAGGCCCCGGCCGCCCCGGCCGCCCCGGCCGCCCCGGCCGGGTGAGACGCGGGAGCGGGAGGCGTCGGCGCGGGTGAAGCGTTCGAAGACGCTGGGCAGCAGCGCGGGCGGGACGCCGGGGCCGTCGTCGCGGACCCGGATCGCGCAGGACGCGCCGGTGACCTCCACCGAGGCGACGACGGTCGTGCCCGCCGGTGTGTGCGCACGGGCGTTGGCCAGCAGGTTCGCCACCACCCGGCGGAGCCGGGCCGCGTCGCCGGCCACCAGGGCCGGGGAGTCCGGAAGCCCGGCGAGGTGCCAGACGTGGTCCTCCCCCGCGGCCCGCGCGACCCGTACGGCCTCGGCGACCAGCACGGTCACGTCCACCTCCGCCGCCTCCGGCGGATGACCCTCGTCGAGCCTGGCGAGCAGCAGCAGATCCTCGATCAGGCCCGTCATCCGGGCCGACTCGGCGGACACCCGCCGCCAGGCCGTCGCCGGTTCGACGACGCCGGTGTCCCGGTTCATGAGTTCGGCGTACCCGGCGATCGACGCCAGCGGTGTGCGGAGTTCGTGGCTCGCGTCGGCGAGGAAGCGGCGCATGCGTTCCTCGCCGGCGCGCACGCGTTCCTCGCCGTGCCGCATCTCCCGCTCTCCGCGCAGGCGTTGGGCACGGGCGGCCTCGACATGGTCCACGAGAAGGCCGAGAGCGGCACCGATCCGGTCGGCCTCGCTGCCGGGTCCGGTGTCGCGTCCGGGGGCCCGGGCCTGGCCGGTCCCCTCGTCGCCTGTCACCTCGTCCGTTCCCAGCGGCGACCGGGAGACCTCGGCGGCCGCGGCCGCCACCCGTTCGAGCGGGCGCAGTCGGCGCCGGACCGCGACCGCGCAGACCGAGCCCGCGACGGTGACGGCTCCGGCGGCCACCACGGTCTCGACCACGGCCAGACCCCGTACGGCGTCCTGTACGTCGTCCATCGGGAGGGCGGTGAGCACGGGCCGTCCGGCGCCGTCGAGCGCGGCGGCCCGGTAGGCGCCGAGCCCGGGGACCGTGCGGGTGTGCGGTGTGCCGTCCGGCTCGATGCCGGCGAGGGCGGAGCGCTGGGCGGCGCGGAGCTCGCGCGGCCCGCCGGAACGGGTCACCACCTCGGCCGCGACGACGGTGCCGTCCTTGTCGAGCCGGGCGGTGATCGTGCCGGCCGGCCGGCTCCGGCCGTCGAACGAGCCGAGGCCCGTCCCCGCGCCGGACCCGCCGCCGAGAGCGCCGTCCCGGCCGCGCGCGGCCGCCTCGGCGACGCGCCGGTCCAAGTCGCCGAGGAGGTAGGCGCGTTGTGTGAGCACCGTGGTGAAGCCCATGGTCACGCACACCGCGAGGAGTGTCAGTCCGATGAGGGCGAGGAGCCGCGTGCGCAGGGACCGTGGGTGCGAGGAGCGCGCCCGCGGGACGCGGACGTGACCGACAAGGACCCCGGATGCGCCGTACATGGGGCAATCGTGTCCCGGCCCGCTGGGGGAATCCTGTGTTCCACCTGAGCACCGCCGATGTCCTGGAGGGGAGTTCGGGGCGACGGCGGAGGGCCGCACCCCCGTCAACCGGGGATGCGGCCCTCGAACTCCTGCGGAGCTGCCTACAACTGCGTCACCGGAGTGCTCAGTTGCGGATCAGGTTGCGCAGCACGTACTGCATGATGCCGCCGTTGCGGTAGTAGTCCGCCTCGCCGGGGGTGTCGATGCGGACGACCGCGTCGAACTCGACGCCGGTGTCGGTCGTGACCTTCACCGTGCGCGGGGTGGTGCCGTTGTTGAGCTCCTCGACGCCGGTGAAGGAGAAGGTCTCCTCGCCGGTCAGACCCAGGGACTCGGCCGTGGCACCCTCCGGGAACTGGAGCGGCAGGACGCCCATGCCGATGAGGTTCGAGCGGTGGATGCGCTCGTACGACTCGGCGATGACGGCCTTGACGCCGAGGAGTGCGGTGCCCTTGGCGGCCCAGTCGCGGGACGAGCCGGAGCCGTACTCCTTGCCGGCCAGGATGACCAGCGGGATGCCCTGCTCGATGTAGTTGCGCGAGGCGTCGTAGATGAACGAGACGGGGGCGCCGTCCTGCGTGAAGTCGCGGGTGTAGCCGCCCTCGGTGCCCGGCGCGATCTGGTTGCGCAGGCGGATGTTGGCGAACGTACCGCGGATCATGACCTCGTGGTTGCCGCGGCGGGAGCCGTAGCTGTTGAAGTCACGACGCTCGACGCCGTGCTCCGTGAGGTACTTGCCTCCGGGGGTGTCGGCCTTGATCGCACCGGCCGGGGAGATGTGGTCGGTGGTGACCGAGTCGCCGAGCTTGGCGAGGACGCGCGCGCCGGCGATGTCGGAGACCGGGGTGGTCTCCATCGTCATGCCCTCGAAGTAAGGGGGCTTGCGCACGTACGTCGACTGCGGGTCCCACTCGAAGGTGTTGCCCTCGGGGATCGGCAGCGCCTGCCACTGGGCGTCGCCCGCGAAGACGTCCTGGTAGGACTTGTTGAACATGTCCTCGCCGATGGAGTTCGCCACGACGTCGTTGACCTCGGCCTCGGAGGGCCAGATGTCGGCCAGGAAGACCGGCTTGCCCTCGGTGTCGGTGCCGAGCGCGTCGCGGGTGATGTCCACCTTCATGGAGCCCGCGAGGGCGTAGGCGACGACCAGCGGCGGGGAGGCCAGGTAGTTCATCTTGACGTCGGGGTTGATACGGCCCTCGAAGTTCCGGTTGCCGGAGAGGACCGAGGTGACCGCGAGGTCGTGGTCGTTGACGGCCTTGGAGACCTCGTCCGGCAGCGGGCCCGAGTTGCCGATGCAGGTCGTGCAGCCGTAGCCGACCAGGTTGAAGCCGACCTTGTCGAGGTAGGGGGTGAGCCCCGCCTTGTCGAAGTAGTCGGTGACGACCTTGGAGCCCGGGGCGAGGGTGGTCTTGACCCACGGCTTGCGGGTCAGGCCCTTCTCCACGGCCTTCTTCGCGACGAGCGCGGCGGCGACCATGACGTACGGGTTCGAGGTGTTGGTGCAGGAGGTGATGGCCGCGACCGTCACCGCACCGTGGTCGATCTCGTAGGTCGAGCCGTCGGGGGCCGTGACCGTGACCGGGTTGGACGGAACGCCGTTGGCGGCCGCCGGGGAGTCGGAGGCCGGGAAGGACTCCTTCCCCGCCTCGTCGTCGTCGGCGACGTAGTTGCGCACGTCGCTCTTGAACTGCTCGGCGGCGTTCGCGAGGACGATGCGGTCCTGCGGGCGCTTCGGGCCGGCGATGGAGGGGACGACCGTGGAGAGGTCGAGCTCCAGCTTCTCGGAGAAGTCGGGCTCGGCGGCCGGGTCGAGCCAGAGGCCCTGCTCCTTGGCGTACGCCTCGACGAGCGCGACCTGCTGCGCGGAGCGGCCGGTGAGCTTGAGGTAGTTCAGGGTCTCGCCGTCGATCGGGAAGATCGCGGCGGTGGAGCCGAACTCCGGCGACATGTTGCCGATGGTGGCGCGGTTGGCCAGCGACGTGGCGGCCACACCCTCGCCGTAGAACTCGACGAACTTGCCGACGACACCGTGCTTGCGCAGCATCTCGGTGATGGTCAGCACGAGGTCGGTGGCGGTGGTGCCCGGGGTGAGCTCACCGGTCAGCCTGAAGCCGACGACACGCGGGATGAGCATGGAGACCGGCTGGCCGAGCATCGCGGCCTCGGCCTCGATGCCGCCGACGCCCCAGCCGAGCACGCCCAGGCCGTTGACCATCGTGGTGTGCGAGTCGGTGCCGACGAGGGTGTCGGGGTACGCCTGGCCACCCCGGACCATGACCGTACGGGCCAGGTGCTCGATGTTCACCTGGTGGACGATGCCGGTGCCCGGCGGGACGACCTTGAAGTCGTCGAACGCGGTCTGGCCCCAGCGCAGGAACTGGTAGCGCTCCTTGTTGCGGCCGTACTCCAGCTCGACGTTCTGGCCGAAGGCGTCCTTCGTACCGAACTTGTCGGCGATGACGGAGTGGTCGATGACCAGCTCGGCCGGGGAGAGCGGGTTGACCTTGGCCGGGTCGCCGCCGAGCTCCTTGACGGCCTCGCGCATGGTGGCGAGGTCGACGACACAGGGCACGCCGGTGAAGTCCTGCATGATCACGCGGGCGGGCGTGAACTGGATCTCCTGGCTGGGCTGGGCCTGCGAGTCCCAGCCGCCGAGCGCACGGATGTGGTCGGCGGTGATGTTCGCGCCGTCCTCCGTGCGGAGCAGGTTCTCCAGCAGCACCTTCAGGCTGTACGGAAGGCGAGCCGAGCCTTCCACCTTGTCCAGCCGGAAGATCTCGTACGACTCGTCGCCCACCTGCAGCGTGCTGCGGGCGTCGAAGCTGTTCGCCGACACGACAGTCTCCTTCATTGATGTGCGCGTTCCCACCGCATCCTGCCGCCACGACGCCATGACCGATCCGCTAAGGTAAGGCTAAGTTAGGTAGCCCTTACCGCCGGACCGATGGCGGCGCGCTGCTGCGGTACGCCTCGGCAGATATCTCGATGTCGAGATAACTCTAGTGCATGGGGGCGGGCAGGTCATGTCCGCACGCCCGCATGTCCGGGCCGCACCGCTTGCCCCGCCGCGCGCGGAATGCCCGCATCATCCGGCACCACCGGGCCACAGGGACGTATCCGCTCCCCTGTCGCCGACGAGCCGCCTCCGGACGGATCCGGCGTCGGGACGGCCACGACACCGCCTCCCGAAGGAAGTTGACGCACCGAAGCCACGGACAGGCACACCGGAGCCGTTTCGGGGTACCCGGTGTCCGCCGGGAGAGTCCCGGCACGACGACACAGGGGGGCACCCATGCCGCTCACCTTCCGCAAGAGCTTCCGGATCCTTCCCGGACTGCGGCTCAACATCAACCGCAAGTCGTGGTCCATCACCTCGGGCGGAAAGAACGGGCCGAAGCGCACGCACAGCAGCACCGGACGCAGGACGACGTCGATGGACCTGCCGGGGCCGTTCGGGTGGCGCAAGACCACGCGCAAGGCAAAGTGACCCAATAGCGACAAAGAGTCCGTCACCGACGAACCGTCACGGAAGCGCATCTTCACGGCATTCACGCACGGCGGCACGGGCTCGCGGAGGTGCAGGCACCCCGCGGGCGCCGTCGCCGCGCCGGTGCGCGGCATCCGAACTGCCCCTCGAACACCGCCTGGTGACCCCCATCACTCGGAAGGCGGCGGTCCACTTTTGTTTATCTCACATCCGATATACGGTCGCGCCATGGCAGACGACTACCTCGTACGTATCGGCAAGCTCATCCGTGACGCCCGGCAACACCGGGGCTGGACACAGTCGCAGCTCGCCGAGGCGCTCGGCACCAGTCAGAGTGCTGTCAATCGCATCGAGCGCGGCAACCAGAACATCAGCCTTGAGATGATCGCCCGCATCGGTGAGGCGCTCGACAGCGAGATCGTCTCGCTCGGATATGCGGGTCCGATGCATCTGCGCGTCGTCGGCGGGCGTCGTCTGTCCGGCTCGATCGACGTCAAGACGAGCAAGAACGCCTGTGTCGCCCTGCTGTGCGCGACGCTCCTGAACAAGGGGCGCACGGTGCTGCGCCGGGTGGCCCGGATCGAAGAGGTCTACCGCCTGCTGGAGGTCCTCAACTCGATCGGCGTCCGCACCCGCTGGATCAACGGCGGGATCGATCTGGAGATCGTGCCGCCGGGCGAGCTGGACATGGAGTCCATCGACCACGAGGCCGCCATCCGCACGCGGTCCATCATCATGTTCCTCGGCCCGCTGCTGCACCGCCTGGAGGCCTTCAGGCTGCCCTACGCGGGCGGTTGCGACCTCGGCACCCGCACCATCGAGCCGCACATGATCGCGCTGCGCCGGTTCGGACTCGACATCGCCGCCACCGAGGGGCTCTACCACGCCCGCGTCGACCGGTCCGTCACCCCCGGACGCCCGATCGTGCTGACCGAGCGCGGGGACACGGTCACCGAGAACGCGCTGCTCGCCGCCGCCCGCCACGACGGCGTCACGGTCATCCGCAACGCCTCCTCCAACTACATGGTCCAGGACCTCTGCTTCTTCCTGGAGGCCCTGGGCGTACGGGTGGAGGGCATCGGCACCACGACGCTCACCGTGCACGGTGAGCCGAACATCGACGTCGACGTGGACTACTCGCCCTCCGAGGACCCGGTCGAGGCGATGAGCCTGCTCGCCGCCGCCGTGGTCACCGAGTCGGAGCTGACGGTGCGCCGGGTGCCGATCGAGTTCCTGGAGATCGAGCTCGCGGTCCTGGAGGAGATGGGCCTCGACCACGACCGCACGCCCGAGTACTTCGCGGACAACGGCCGTACGCGGCTGATCGACCTCACCGTGCGGCCCTCCAAGCTGGAGGCGCCGATCGACAAGATCCACCCGATGCCGTTCCCGGGCCTGAACATCGACAACGTCCCGTTCTTCGCGGCCATCGCGGCCACCGCGCAGGGCCAGACGCTGATCCACGACTGGGTCTACGACAACCGGGCGATCTACCTGACGGACCTCAACCGCCTCGGCGGCCGGCTCCAGTTGCTCGACCCGCACCGCGTGCTCGTCGAGGGCCCGACCCGCTGGCGCGCCGCCGAGATGATGTGCCCGCCCGCACTGCGGCCCGCCGTGGTCGTGCTGCTCGCGATGATGGCGGCCGACGGCACCTCGGTGCTGCGGAACGTGTACGTCATCAACCGCGGTTACGAGGACCTCGCCGAGCGTCTGAACTCGATCGGCGCGCAGATCGAGATCTTCCGGGACATCTGACCGGCTGCAGGACCTGCGATCGGCCGGGCCCCGCCCTGATGTCACCGTGCCCTGCCGGACCCGTTCGCACACGGGTCCGGCAGGGCGCGGCGGCGTCCGCGGGGCTTTCGCGGTCTCAGGTGGTCTGCTGGTCCCGGCCCACCTCGCGCATGCGCCCGAAGGCGTAGACGCAGCCGGCCAGGGCGAGGTCGGAGAGCAGCATGAAGCCGATGGCGTAGGAGCTCTTGGCGCTGTAGACGGCTCCCATGACGAGGGGCGGGACGAAGCCGCCGAGTCCGCCGATCGCGCCGACGATGCCGGTGACGCTGCCGACCTTCGGCGGCGGTGTGACCCGCGCGACCATCGCGAAGACGCTGCCGCTGGAGGTGCCGAGGCCGGCCGCCATCACGAGAAGGAAGACCGTTCCGCCCGGGACGAGGTGGGGTTCGAACGCCTGGCACACCGCCATGATCCCCACGACGCCGAGGGCCCAGGAGGTGACGACGGCGGGGTGGACGCGGTCGGAGAGCCAGCCGCCGATCGGGCGGAAGACGACGGTGACGAGCGCGAAACCGGCCGCCCGGGTACCGGCGTCGGTGGGCGACAGGTCGTACCAGGTCTTGAGGTAGGTCGGCAGGTAGACGCCGAACGCGACGATGCCGCCGAACCCGATCGCGTACAGGGCCGCGAGTTCCCAGGTGACCCGCAGACGTCCGACGTCGCCCAGCCGCTGCCCCAGCGAGGTGGTGGGGACCACGCGGTCGGGGCGGTCGGCTAGGAGGAGGTACTCGACGACGGCCATGACGGCCAGGCCGACGGCCAGCACCACGAACGGCAGGTTCTCGCCGTGCTTGTAGATGCGGGGGGTGAAGTAGCCGGAGAGGGCGACGCCGCCCATGCCCGCGCCGAACACCCCGACCGCGAAGCCACGCCGCGCGGGCGGGAACCAGGAGTTGACGAGGGGGACGCCGATCGCGAAGGTCGTGCCGCCCAGGCCGAGGAAGAAGCCGACGACGAGGAGGCCCGCGTAGGAGTCCTTCACGGCGATGAGCAGCAGGACGGGCACGATGGTCAGCGCGGTGACGAGCGGGAACATGAGCTTCGCGCCGAGGCGGTCGGTGAGCGCGCCGACGGGCACCCGGCCGAGCGAGCCGACGAGCACGGGGACGGCGACCATCAGCGACTGCTGGAAGGAGCTCAGCGAGAGCTTCTCGCCCAGGGGCGTGGCGATGGGAGAGATGAGGTTCCACGCCCAGAAGGTGATGGCGAACCCGATCGTGGAGACGACGAGGTTGCGGTAGGCGGCGCCGGGCACGGCGGGGGCCGGGGCCGTCCGAGCGGCGGTCCGGGCGGTCACTGCACTCGCTCCCACCCGGGCCGCTCGGAACGGGTGCCGAGCTGGCGCGTTCCCGGCTGCGGTACACGATGTAGGGGCGGAAGAGGTACTGCACGGGGGCGCTGAACATATGGATCAGCCGGGTGTAGGGGGCGAGGGCGATGAGGACGCACCCGATGACGATGTGGATCTGATAGGCCACCGGCACGCCGTCCATCCGCGCGTAGTCCGGCCGCAGGGTGAAGACGCTGCGCAGCCAGGGGGCGATGGTGGTGCGGTAGTCGTACCCGTGGCCTCCCGCGTGCGTGAGCTTGGCGATCATGCCCATGAGGATGGCGGCGAGCAGGACGACGTACATGAGCTTGTCGTTGCGGGTGGTGGCGAGGAAGACCGGCCCGTTGGTGCGGCGGCGGTAGATCAGCAGCGCGATGCCGGCGACGGTGGCGAGGCCCGCGAGCGTACCGCCGTACAGGGAGAGGTTGTGGTAGGTCGTCTCGCTCACCCCGAGTGCGCTGGTCCAGGAGTCCGGGACGAACAGTCCGACGAGGTGGCCTGCCAGCACGAAGAGGATGCCGTAGTGGAACACCGGGGACGCGATCCGCAGCAGCCTCGACTCGTAGAGCTGCGAGGAGCGGGTCGTCCAGCCGAACTTGTCGTAGCGGTGGCGCCAGATGATCCCTCCGACGAGCAGGACGATCGTGACGTACGGCATGGCCGTCCACAGGAGGCTGTCGGCGAGGCTCATCGGGTGACGACCTCCAGCAGCGGGGTGCCGAACGGCGCGAGCCCCACGTCCTCGCGCGGTGGTCCGTTGCGGGCCATCGCCTGGGCGGCGGCACGGTCGCGGGGCGAGGCGCCGGGGAGGGTGGCGACGAGCGCCCGGAGGACTCCGGCCCAGGGCGAGGCGGCCTCGACGAGGGCGAAGCGCAGCAGTTCCAGGGCCGGGCGGTGGTCGCGCAGGAGGGTGTCGGTGCCGGTGAGGGCGGAGAACTCGCAGACGGCCGGGAGGAAGTCGGGGAGTTCGCGGGTGTCCGCGTACTCCCATCCGTGCTCCCGGTAGATCTCCTTGAAGCGCACCAGGGACCGGCCGCGGCGGCGGGTGTCGCCGTCGGTCCACCAGGTGAGGTACAGGCAGCGGCGGCCGGAGAAGTCGAACGTCCGGACGTAGTCCTGCCGGAGCCGGTCGGGTCCCGTGCCCTCCGCGTGGTCGAGGAAAGCGCGCAACTCCCCTCCTCCCGGACCGGGTTGTTCGTCGAGGGCCGCGCGCAGGACACCCAGCCCGGCGTGGAACCCGTCGTCGGGGTAGACCAGGCAGCGGGCGACCGCCGCGTGGACGACGGCGTGCGCGGTGGTCATCTCTCCTCCTCGTCGTCGTGCGCGTCCTCGGCGTCCTCGCCGATCCCGCCGTTCCGGCGGGGGAACAGTCCGGCGGGGTGGCCCCGGCCGTCCCAGTTGAGGAGGTTGACGCGGCTGCGGGCGGGGTCGGCGGGCGCGTCGGCCGTCTGGCGGTCGCGCAGCACGTGGAAGTTCTCCACGGACATCGGCGGCGACTCGCCGGACCCTTCGCCGTAGGGGCCGGAGCCGCCCATCCCGGGCCCGCCCGCGTAGTCGAGGCTGCACTCGTCGGGCAGCACGGACTCCTCGAGGCGTCGCGCGTCTCCGACCGCGGCGGTGGGGATCACGTACCGCTCCTCGTACTTGGCGAGGGCCAGCAGCCGGAACATCGCGTACATCTCCTCCCCTGACATGCCGACCGACCGGGCGATCTCCTCGTCGACCGGGGCCGGTCCCGAGAGGTCGCCGGCGAGCAGCCCGGGGCGCATCGCGCCGCGCATGGCGGCGAGCTTCTCCAGCGAGGCCCGTACGGGAGCGGTGTCGCCGGCGGTGAACAGTTCGGCGAGGTACTCCAGGGGGATGCGCAGGGTGTCGATGGCGCCGAAGAGGTTGCCGGCGTCCTCGCCGTCGAAGCCGGTCTCGGTGAGGGCCTCGACGACGGGAGAGAGCGGCGGGATGTACCAGACCATCGGCATCGTGCGGTACTCCGGATGGAGCGGCAGCGCCACTCTGTGCTTGCTGATGAGCGCGTGGACGGGCGAGCGGCGGGCCGCGTCGATCCAGTCCTGGGCGATGCCGGCACGTTCGGCCTCCCGGCGTACGACGGGGTCCTCGGGGTCGAGGAACACGCCGAGCTGGGCCTCGTACAGGTCGGTGTCGTCGGGGGCGGAGGCCGCTTCCAGGACCTTGTCGGCGTCGTAGAGCATGACGCCGAGGTAGCGCAGCCGCCCGACGCAGGTCTCGGAACACACGGTGGGCAGGCCGACTTCGAGGCGCGGGTAACACAGCGTGCACTTCTCGGCCTTGCCGGTGCGGTGGTTGAAGTAGACCTTCTTGTACGGGCAGCCGGTCACGCACATGCGCCAGCCCCGGCACTGGTCCTGGTCGACGAGGACGATGCCGTCCTCCTGCCGCTTGTACATCGCGCCGGACGGGCACGAGGCGACGCAGGACGGGTTCAGGCAGTGTTCGCAGATCCGCGGCAGATAGAACATGAAGGTCTGCTCGAACGCGAACTTCACCTTCTCCGAGGCCTGTTCACGGACCTTGGCCACCATCGGGTCGAGTGCGCCGTGCTCGCTCACTCCGCCGAGGTTGTCGTCCCAGTTGGCGCTCCACTCGATCTCCATGGGCTTGCCGCTGAGGAGCGAGCGGGGCTGCGCCACGGGGATGTCGTCGCCGAGGGGGGCGTCGACGAGGTTGGCGTACTCGTACGTCCACGGCTCGTAGTAGTCGCCGATGGTGGGCAGTTTGGGGTTGGAGAAGATGTGGGCCAGCTTCGAGAAGCGGCCGCCGCCCTTGAGCTTCAGCCTGCCGCGCCTGGTGAGCTCCCAGCCGCCCTTCCACGTCTCCTGGTCCTCGTAGCGGCGCGGATATCCCTGTCCGGGGCGGGTCTCGACGTTGTTGAACCACACGTACTCCACGCCGCCACGGTTGGTCCACGCCTGTTTGCAGGTGACGGAACAGGTGTGGCAGCCGATGCACTTGTCGAGGTTCATGACCATCGCGATCTGTGCCATGACACGCATGTCAGTACTCCACCGGTTCGGTGCGGCGCCGGATGACCGTGATCTCGTCGCGCTGGTTGCCCGTCGGCCCCAGGTAGTTGAACGCCCAGCTCAACTGGGCGTATCCGCCGATGAGATGGGTCGGTTTGAGCAGCAGCCGGGTGAGGGAGTTGTGCGTACCACCGCGTCTGCCCGTCGTCTGTGTCCTGGGTGTGGCGATGACGCGGTCCTGCGCGTGGTGCATGTACACGGTCCCGCGCGGCATCCGGTGGCTGACGACCGCGCGGGCCGCGACGACGCCGTTGCGGTTGACCGCCTCGATCCAGTCGTTGTCGCGCACGCCGATCGTCTCGGCGTCCTGCGGGGACATCCAGATGTTCTGGCCGCCGCGGGAGAGCGACAGCATGAGGAGGTTGTCCTGGTACTCGGAGTGGATGGACCACTTGCTGTGCGGGGTGAGATAGCGGACGGTGACCTCGGCCTGGCCGTCGTCGCCGGTGGAGACCCTGTCCCCGAAGAGACGGCGCATGTCGAGCGGCGGCCGGTAGACGGGCAGTGCCTCGCCGAGTTCGTGGATCCAGTCGTGGTCGAGGAAGAAGTGCTGGCGTCCGGTCAGGGTGTGCCAGGGCTTGGCGTGCTCGGTGTTGAGGGTGAAGGCGGTGTAGCGGCGCCCGCCCGTCTCGCTGCCGGACCACTCCGGGGAGGTGATGACCGGCACGGGTGCCGCCTGGGTGTCGGCGTAGGTGACGCGCTTGCCCTCGTGTTCGGCGGCGAGGTGGGCCATCGGTTGTCCGGTGCGGCGCTCCAGGGTGCGGAAGCCCTGGGTGGCGAGGTGACCGTTGGTGGTGCCGGACAGGGCGAGGATCGTGTTCGCCGCTTTGACGGCCGTGTCGAGGAGCGGCCGTCCCGCGGCCGGTCCCGACCTGCGGACGCCGTGCCGGCCGGCGAGCAGCCGCACCTCCTCGGCCACATCGAAGGTGATGCCCTTGACCGGCAGGCCGAGCTTGTCGGCCAGCGGGCCGAGGGTGGCCATCTTCTCGCCGACGGCGCCGTAGTCCCGCTCCACGACCGTCAGTTGGGGCATGGTCCTCCCCGGCACGGGTTCGCACTCGCCGCGCCGCCAGTCCAGCGCGACGCCCCCGGGTTGGGCGGTCTCGCCGGGGGTGTCGTGCTGGAGGGCGGTGGCGACGAGGTCGCGGCGCACGCCGAGGTGTTTCGCGGCCATCGCGGAGAAGGACCGGGCGAGGGCGTGGAAGGCGGCGAAGTCGGTGCGGGCCTGCCACGGCGGGTCGACGGCCGGGGTGAAGGAGTGCACGTAGGGGTGCATGTCCGTGCTGGACAGGTCGTGCTTCTCGTACCAGGTGGCGGCCGGCAGGACGATGTCCGACATGAGGGTGGAGGAGGTCATGCGGAAGTCCAGCGACAGCAGCAGGTCGAGTTTCCCCTCGGGTGCCTTCTCGTGCCAGCGCACATCGCGCGGACGCTCCTCGGGGGCGGCCTCCTCGGCGCCGAGCGAGGAGGTGGTGCCGAGCAGGTGCTTCTGGAAGTACTCGGCGCCCTTCGCGGACGAGCCCAGCAGGTTCGCCCGCCAAAGGGTGACGATGCGCGGCCAGTTGGCGGGAGCGTCGGGGTCCTCCCCCGCGAATCCCAGCTTCCCTTCGCGGAGTTGGTCCACCACGTACGCGGCGGGGTCCTGGCCGCCCGCCTCGTCGCACAGGTCGAGGGGGTTGCGGTCGAACGTCGGGTAGGAGGGCATCCATCCCGAACGGGTCGCCTGGGCGAGGCAGTCGGCGGCGGTCATCCCGGCGAGAGCTCCCCGGCCGAGCGGGGAGGCGAGGGTGTCGGCGCGGTAGTGGTCGTAGCGCCACTGGTCGGTGTTCAGGAACCAGTAGGCGGTGCCGATCGCCTGGCGCGGCGGACGCGACCAGTCGGACGCCGCGGCGAGCGTGGCCCAGCCGGTCTGCGGGCGGCACTTCTCCTGGCCGACGTAGTGCGCCCAGCCGCCGCCGTTGCGGCCCTGGCAGCCGGTGAGCTGGAGGATGGCGAGGAAGGCGCGGTAGATCGTCTCGGAGTGGAACCAGTGGTTCGTGCCGGCGCCCATGAGGATCATGCAGCGGCCCCGGGAACGCTCGGCGGTGTCCGCGAACTCCCGCGCGGTACGGACGACCGCCGCGGCCGGGACGGACGTGTGGATCTCCTGCCAGGCCGGCGTGCAGGGGACGGAGGCGTCGTCGTACCCCTGGGGCCAGGTGCCGGGCAGACCGTCGCGGCCGACGCCGTACTGGGCGAGCAGCAGGTCGTACACGGTCGTCACCAGACGGCCGCCGAAACCCGCACCGCGGGGACACCGCCGGCACGGACCGCCCCGCTGCCCTGGCCGTGCGGACCGCCGTCGGTGTCGAAGCGGGGCAGGAGCACCTCGGCCGGTACGGCGTCCTCCCGTCCGTGCAGCGAGAGCCGGGGCTCCAGCTCACCCAGTTCCAGATTCCACCGGCCCTCGCCCGACTCGGTCCAGCGGAAACCGAGCGACCCGCCGGGAACCTCCGGCCGGCCGGTGTCGTCATCGAGGACGACCGTCTTCCACTCCGCGCCCTCGGCGGTGTCCCCGAGGTCGGAGGCGCGCAGGAACTTGTCGGGGACGTGACGTCCTTCGTGCTCCCGCAGGGTGACGAGGAACGGCAGGTCGGTGAACCGCCGGACGTAGTCCGTGAAGAACGGCACCTGCCGGTCGACGAAGAACTCCTTCAGCACGACGTGGCCCATCGCGAGGGCCAGTGCTCCGTCGGTGCCGGGATGGGGATGCAGCCACTCGTCGGCGAACTTCGTGTTGTCGGCGTAGTCCGGGGACACGACGACGACCTTCTGGCCCCGGTAGCGCGCCTCGGCCATCCAGTGGGCGTCCGGGGTCCGGGTGACCGGCACGTTGGTGCCCCACATCATCAGGTACGCCGCGTCCCACCAGTCCCCCGACTCGGGGACGTCCGTCTGGTCGCCGAAGACCTGCGGGGAGGCGACCGGCAGATCGGCGTACCAGTCGTAGAAGGACAGCATGGGGGCGCCGATGAGCGAGTGGAACCGGGCACCGGCGGCGTGCGAGACCATGGACATGGCGGGGATCGGCGAGAACCCGGCGACGCGGTCGGGGCCGTACGTCTTGATGGTGTGGACATACGCGGCGGCTGCCATCTCCACGGCCTCGTCCCAGCTCGCCCGCACCAGGCCGCCCTTGCCCCGGGCCCGCTGGTAGCGTCCGCGCCGCTCGGGGTCGGCCTGGATGTCGGCCCACGCGGTGACGGGGTCGCCGGTGCGCGCCCTCGCCTCCCGGTACATCTCCAGGAGCACTCCGCGGACGTACGGGTAGCGCACCCGCGTCGGCGAGTAGGTGTACCAGGAGAACGCGGCCCCGCGGACAGCCGCGCGGCTCGTACTCGGGGCGGTCCGGGCCGACGCTCGGGTAGTCCGTCTCCTGTGTCTCCCAGGTGATGATGCCGTCCTTGACGTACACCTTCCACCGGCAGGAGCCCGTGCAGTTGACCCCGTGCGTGGAGCGCACGACCTTGTCGTGACTCCACCGGTCCCGGTAGAAGACGTCGCCGCTCCGACCGCCCTCCTTGGAGAGCGTGCGCAGATCGGCGGAGGTCTCCCCCCGCCGGAAGAACCGCCCGGTCCGCAACAGCAGCTCACTGGCCGTGCCGTCCATCCCGCCCGCTCCCCGGGCCCCTGTCGCAGGCACGACCGCTCCTCTCGACCGACTCCACCTCAGGGCACCATCGACGGGCGGGGGACGCATGTGTAGGGGACTGAAAGGGTGAGCGCACCCGCCGGACCGCCGACCGAACCCGGCCGACGGCCTCGCGCGCGGTCTCAGCCGCCGGTGTCGGTGGCGGCCAGCACCGCCACGCGGCTGCGGGCGGGATCCAGTACCGCGAAGGCCTCGTCCGCCGTGTCGTGGTGGAACCAGTCGGTGAACGCCGTGAACCGCAGCCAGCGGTGGTCGAGGGCCTGCCCCACCGCCGCCAGGAACGGGACGTCGGTGGGCAGACCCAGTTCGCCGAGGCGTACGTGCGTGGAGCGAGGCCGTGCGACGGGCCACCGTCCACACGGCCTGTCCCGTGTGAGCCGCCGAGGGGCCGCCGACCACCGTCGGCGGCCCTCCCGGTACCCGCTCAGCCCTGTACGACGGTGATGTCCTGGTCCTTGACCGCGTGGAACGCGGGGAGCGGGAGACCCGTGGCGCTCAGTTCCATGATGGTGGCCTGGACGTGGGCCGGGCCCGCCTTGAGGGGGTCGGTGCCGGGCCTCTCCGAGTTGGTCCAGGTGTGCTCGGCGCCGTCGCAGAGTGCCGTCGTGCCGCCGATGCCCTGGCTGACCCGGGGGTCGCTCTGCGACACCGAGGAGGAGACGAAGACGGGACCCGAGGCGCCCGTGCAGCGGTAGGTGCCGGAGAGGGTGACGGTGCCGTCGGCGGCGACCGTGGCGGTCTGGTCGACGGTCAGCTCGTCGGAGGGGACGGACAGGGCGACGGCGGACGGGGCGAGGAACAGGAGCAGCGCGGCACCGGCGGCCGCGCCGACGGCCTGGCGGAACAACATGGGATACCTCCTGGAACGGGGACCTGCAAGGGTGCTCAACAGGTACCGGTCCAAAGCCCCGAAGCCGGTGATCATCACCCCTTTGGTGGCGAGTTGACGCCGTCCGTCTTGGGGACGTCCGAGAGTTGTCCTCGTGTTGTCACGCTTCACGGCCGGGTGTTCCGATCAGTTCGCCGCGCGCGCATGGTCTGTACATGCGAGGGCGACGACAGCGCCGCCGACACTCTTCGCATCCCACGTGGAGGTGCACCATGTGTTCTCACCGGTCTTCGTGCCCGTCCGCGGACGCCATCGCCCCGCACATCGTCTCGGCCCATCCCGAGCAGGGCTGGAACCTCCTGTGCAACGGCGCGATCGTCTTCGACGACAGCGGTGAACTGCTCCCCGACGGCAGTGTGGTCGCTCCGCACCGGCTGTTCGCCGGCCTGCTGGCCGTCGCGGCCTGATCCCCGTTCCCCGCCGCGCCCCGCGGTCCTACGCCAGCACGGCGAACCCGTCGAGTTCGACCAGCGCCTGTTCGTCCCACAGGCGCAAGGCGCCGACGACGGCCATCGCGGGGTAGTCGCGGCCCGCCAGCCGGCGCCAGATGCCGCCCAGTTCGGCGACGTGGGCACGGTAGTCCGCGACGTCCGTGGCGTAGACGGTCACCCGGGCCAGGTCCGCGGGAGTGCCGCCCGCCGCCCGCAGCGCGGTCAGCAGATTGGCCAGTGCCCGCTCGAACTGCGCGGGCAGGGTCTCCCCCACCACCTTCCCGTCCACGTCCAGGGCGGTCTGTCCGGCCAGGAAGACGACGCGGGAGCCGGTGGCGACGACGGCGTGCGAGAACCCGGCCGGCGGGGAGAGCTCGGGCGGATTGACGCGCTCGACGGTCATACGCGGTACAACTCCTTCGCGATGATGGCCCGTTGGACTTCGCTGGCGCCCTCGTAGATGCGGGGCGCGCGCACCTCGCGGTAGAGGTGTTCGAGCAGGTGGCCACGGCGCAGGGCGCGGGCCCCGTGCAACTGGACGGCCGCGTCCACGACGTACTGGGCGGTCTCGGTCGCGAGCAGTTTCGCCATCGCCGCCCGCCGGGGCACGTCCGGCGCCCCCGCGTCGTACGCCGCCGCCGCCGCGTAGACCATCAGCCGGGCCGCCTCGGTGCGCAGCGCCATCTCGGCGACCTGGTGGGCCACGGTCTGCAGGTCCTTCAGCGGGCCGCCGAACGCCTCGCGCCGCGCCGTGTGCGCGAGGGCCGCGTCCAGCGCGGCCTGTGCCATGCCGACGGCGAAGGCGCCCACGCTCGGCCGGAAGAGATTGAGGGTGTTCATGGCGACCCGGAACCCGTGGCCGGGTTCGCCGAGCACGTCGTCGGCCGTGACGGGTACGGCGTCGAGGGCGAGGGCGCCGATGGGGTGCGGGGAGAGCATGTCGAGCGGGGTGCCGGTGAGCCCGGGGCGGTCGGCGGGGACGAGGAAGGCGGTGACACCGCGGGCTCCGGCGTCGGGCGCGGTGCGGGCGAAGACGGTGTAGAAGTCGGCCTCGGGGGCGTTGGAGATCCAGCACTTCTCGCCGGTGAGCCGCCAGCCGCCGGTGCCGTCCTCGTCCGCCCGGAGCGCCAGCGCGGCGGCGTCCGAACCGGCGCCGGGCTCGCTCAGCGCGAAGGCCGCCACGGCGGTGCCGTCCGCGACCCGGGGCAGCCAGTGTCCGCGCTGGGCGTCGGTGCCGTGGGCGTGGACGGGATGGGCGCCGAGCCCCTGGAGGGCGAGTGCCGTCTCGGCCTCGGTGCAGACCTGGGCCAGGGACTCACGCATGAGGCAGAGGTCGAGGGCGCCGGAGGTGAACAGGCGGGAGAGCAGTCCGAGCCGGCCGAGTTCGGCGACGAGCGGCCGGTTGACGTGGCCCGGCTCGCCCTTGTCGGCCAGGGGGCGCAGGTGCTCCGCGGCCAGCGCGCGCAGCTCGGCACACCAGGCGGTCTGCCCCGGTTCGAGCGAGAATGCGGTCATTGCCCGTCCTCTCTCCCCATCGGACGCCACCCACGTTATCGCGAACCGTTGACTGTCGTCACCAACACGATACGCTCCTTGTGCGAGCCCACCACGACGCCCACCGAGGCAGCCCACCAAGGCAAGGGGGCGAGACGCCATGGACCTTGTGGATCCCCTGGATCCCGCAGACATTCCGGGGCCGGCACGCTCGGCCCACGTCGACACCTTCGCGCGCGACCATCTCCCGCCCCCCGAGCAGTGGCCCGAGCTCCGCTTCGACCTGCCCGAGCTGCGCTACCCCGTCCGGCTCAACTGCGCCGCCGAGCTCCTCGCGGACACCGACCCCGAACGCCCGGTGTTCCGTACGCCGTCCGGCGCGCCGTGGACGTACGGACAGCTCCGCGCCCGGGTCGACAGGATCGCCCATGTGCTGACCGGCGAGCTGGGCGTCGTGCCGGGCAACCGGGTGCTGCTGCGCGGCCCGACCACACCGTGGCTCGCGGCCTGCTGGCTGGCGGTGCTGAAGGCGGGCGCGGTCGCCGTCACGGTGCTCGCGCAGCAACGGCCGCACGAACTGGGCACGATCTGCTCGATCGCACGGGTGACGCACGCCCTGTGCGACGTCCGCTCGGTCGACGACCTGGTCAAGGCGGAGGCTCCCGGGCTGCGGGTCACGACGTACGGCGGTGACGCGCCCGACGATCTGCTGCTGCGGATCACCGGGGCCCCGGACGATCCCTTCGACGCGGTGGACACGGCCGCCGACGACGTGGCGCTGATCGCGTTCACCTCGGGCACCACCGGGCGACCCAAGGGCTGTATGCACTTCCACCGCGACGTTCTGGCGATCGCGGACACGTTCTCGAAGCATGTGCTGCGGCCGCGCGAGGACGACGTCTTCGCGGGCAGTCCGCCCCTGGGCTTCACGTTCGGGCTCGGCGGTCTCGTGGTCTTCCCGCTGCGCGCCGGCGCCTGCTCCCTGCTGCTCGAACAGGCGGGCCCCAGGCAGTTGCTGCCCGCGATCGCCGAGCACCGGGTCTCCGTGCTGTTCACCGCGCCGACCGCCTACCGGGCGATGCTGGCGGACATGGCGGAGGCGGAGGCGCAGGCGGACGGGCACGACGTCGGTTCGCTGCGCCGCTGTGTGTCCGCCGGCGAGAACCTTCCCGCCGCGACCTGGCGGGACTGGGAGGGCCGCACCGGCCTCGGCATCATCAACGGCATCGGCGCCACCGAGCTGCTGCACATCTTCATCTCCGCCGCCGACGGGCACATCCGCCCCGGCACGACGGGCCTGCCCGTGCCGGGCTGGCACGCGCGCGTGGTCGACGCCGACGGGACGCCGGTGCCGGACGGCGAACCCGGTCTGCTGGCCGTGCGCGGCCCGGTCGGCTGCCGGTATCTCGCCGACCCCCGGCAGCGGGAGTACGTACGCGACGGCTGGAACATCACCGGTGACACCTATGTCCGCGACCCCGACGGCTACTTCCGCTATGTGGCCCGCGCCGACGACATGATCATCTCGGCCGGGTACAACATCGCGGGCCCCGAGGTCGAGGACGCGCTGCTGCGGCATCCGGACGTCCTGGAGACGGCCGTCGTCGGACGGACCGACGAGGCGCGCGGGCAGATCGTGGTGGCGTACACCGTGGTCAAGGAGGGCGCCCGGAGGGACGGCGAGGCGCTGCGGGCCTTCCTCAAGTCCGAGCTGGCGCCGTACAAATGCCCCCGCGAGATCGTCTTCCTGGACGCGCTGCCACGGACCGCCACGGGCAAGCTCCAGCGGTTCAGACTGCGGGAGGAGACCCGTTCCGACGGCGGTACGGGCACCCCGTCGCCGCCTGTTCCGCGGGAGCCGGCCTCGGCGCCCGAGGGCGGCCTGCCCGCGGACGGCGATCTCAAGTGATCTTCGCGCACTAGAGTGATCAGCGTGTCAGAGCACCACGCCCCCCGGTCCCTCATCGTCACCTTCTACGGCGCCTACGGCCGCTTCGCGCCCGGTCCGGTGCCGGTGGCCGAGTTGATCCGGCTCCTCGCCGCGGTCGGCGTGGACGCGCCCTCGGTGCGTTCGTCGGTGTCCCGGCTCAAGCGCCGCGGACTGCTTGAGCCGGCGCGCACCGTGGCGGGCGCGGCCGGCTACGCGTTGTCGCCGGACGCACGGCAGTTGCTCGACGACGGCGACCGCCGGGTGTACGCGACGACGCCCCCCGAGGACGGCGGCTGGGTGCTCGCCGTGTTCTCCGTGCCCGAGTCGGAGCGGCAGAAGCGGCACGTCCTGCGCTCACGGCTGGCCGGTCTCGGCTTCGGCACGGCCGCTCCCGGGGTGTGGATCGCCCCGGCACGGCTGTACGAGGAGACCCGGCACACCCTGGAACGGCTGCGGCTCGACGGGTACGTGGAGCTGTTCCGGGGCGAGCATCTGGGGTTCGCGGCCACGGCCGACGCGGTGGCGCGCTGGTGGGACCTGACCGCGATCGCCAAGGAGCACGAGGCGTTCCTCGGCCGGCACGCGCGGGTGCTGCACACCTGGGAGGACCGGACGGACACCCCGCCCGCCGAGGCCTACCGCGACTATCTGCTCGCCCTCGACTCCTGGCGCCATCTCCCCTACACCGACCCGGGGTTGCCCGCGGCCCTGCTCCCCGGGGACTGGCCCGGCGCCCGTTCGGCGACCGTCTTCCGGGCGCTGCACGAGCGACTGCGGGACGCGGGCGCGGAGTTCGCCGGGGTGCCCCCGTGGCCGGGGCACCCGGAATCGCTCACGTCCCCAGGGTGAGACGCGGTTTGGGTGCGTCGGTACGGCCGGTCTGCGGGCGGCGGCTGCCGGCGCGGTAGGGCGGCGGCCAGTCGGCGCCAGGCCCCTCGTAGCCCTGTTCGGCGGCGGCGTGCAGCGTCCAGTTCGGGTCGTACAGATGCGGCCTGGCGAGCGCGCACAGGTCCGTCCGCCCCGCCAGGATGAGGGAGTTGACGTCGTCCCAGGAGGAGATCGCGCCGACGGCGATCACCGGGATCCCGGTCTCGTTCCGGATCCGGTCCGCGTACGGCGTCTGGTAGGAGCGGCCGTACTCGGGGCGTTCGTCCGCCACGACCTGGCCGGTGGACACGTCCACCGCGTCGGCGCCGTGCGCCGCGAAGGCCCGGGCGATCGCGACCGCGTCGTCGCCGGTGGTGCCGCCCTCGGCCCAGTCGGTGGCGGAGATGCGTACGGTCATCGGGCGCTCGGCGGGCCACACCGCCCGCATCGCGTCGAACACCTCGAGGGGGAAGCGCAGCCGCTTCTCCAGCGACCCGCCGTACGCGTCGGTCCGCCGGTTGGTCAGCGGGGAGAGGAAGCCGGAGAGCAAGTAGCCGTGGGCGCAGTGCAGTTCGAGGAGGTCGAAGCCGCAGCGGGCCCCGCGACAGGCAGCCGCGGTGAACTGCTCGCGCAGATCGGTGAGCTGGGCACGCGAGAGCTCACGGGGTGTCTGACTGTCCCGCTTGTACGGGAGCGGCGAGGCGGCCACGAGGGGCCAGTTGCCGTCCGGCAGGGGTTCGTCGATGCCCTCCCACATGAGCCGTGTCGAGCCCTTGCGGCCGGCGTGGCCGAGCTGGAGGCCGATCGCGGCGCCCGGGGCCTGACGGTGCGTGAAGTCCACGATCCGCCGCCAGGATTCGGCCTGCCGGGCGGTGTAGAGGCCCGCGCAGCCGGGGGTGATGCGCCCCTCCGCGCTGACGCACACCATCTCGGTCATGACCAGCCCCGCGCCGCCCAGGGCCCGGGCTCCCAGGTGGACGAGATGGAAGTCGCCGGGGACGCCGTCCACGGCCGAGTACATGTCCATCGGCGAGACGACGACACGGTTGCGCAGGGTCAGTCCGCGCAGCCGGAACGGGGTGAACATCGGCGGGGTGCCGGGCGGGCAGCGGAACTCGCGCTCGACCGCGGCCACGAAGTGCGGATCACGCAGCCGCAGGTTGTCGTGCGTGACACGGCGGCTGCGGGTGAGGAGGTTGAACGCGAACTGCCGGGTGGGCTGGCCGAGATGGCGGCCGACGTTCTCGAACCAGTCGAGGCTGGCGCGGGCGGCCCGCTGGGTGGAGGCGACGACCGGGCGCCGTTCCTCCTCGTAGGCCGCCAGCGCCTCTTCCAGTGAGGTCTGTTCCTCCAGACAGGCCGCCAGTGCGAGCGCGTCCTCGACGGCGAGCTTCGTCCCGGAGCCGATGGAGAAGTGCGCGGTGTGCGCCGCGTCGCCGAGCAGGACCAGATTTCCGTGCGACCAACGGTCGTTGACGATCGTGCGGAAGGTCGTCCACGTCGAGTTGTTGGCGCGCAGCGGGCGTCCGCCGAGCGCGTCCGCGAAGATCTTGCCGCACCGCTCGACGGACTCCGCCTCGTCGAGGCCGGCGAACCCCGCGGCGCGCCAGACCTCTTCGCGCATCTCGATGATGACGGTGGAGGCTTCGGCCGAGTACGGGTAGCCGTGGAGCTGCATCACGCCGTGCTCGGTCTCGGCGATCTCGAAGCGGAAGGCGTCGAAGGCGAAGTCGGCGGCGAGCCAGATGTAGCGGCAGCGGTGCTCCTCGACGGACGGCCGGAACACCTCCGCGTGGGCCGCGCGGGTGAGGCTGTGCACGCCGTCGGCGGCGACCACGAGGTCGTACTCCGCCATGAGTTCGTCCACGGGCGGGGCCTCGGCGGTGAAGCGCAGGCCGACGCCGAGCGAGCGGCAGCGTTCGTGCAGGATCTCCAGGAGCCGGCGCCGTCCGAGCGCGGCGAAGCCGTGGCCGCCGGAGGTGTGCCGTACCCCGCGGTGCACGATGTCGATGTCGTCCCAGCGGACGAACTCGGCCTGGAGCGCGGCGTACACGACCGGGTCGGCGTGCTCGATGCCGCCCAGGGTCTCGTCCGAGAGGACGACGCCGAAACCGAAGGTGTCGTCGGGCGCGTTGCGCTCCCAGACGGTGATCTCGCGGTCCGGATCCAGGCGTTTGAGGAGCGCCGCGGCGTAGAGGCCGCCGGGGCCACCGCCGATCACCGCGACACGCCGAGCGCCGGCCTTCACCCGCATCGCGGGCTCACCTCCCCCGCCACTTCGGGGCCCGCTTCTCCGTGAAGGCGGCGTGGAACTCGGTGTAGTCCTCGCCGTTCATCAGCAGGGCCTGGGTCGCGGCGTCCAGTTCGACGGCGGCCGCGAGCGGCATGTCCAGTTCGGCGGTGAGCAGCGCCTTGGTCTGGGCGTACGCCAGGGCCGGGCCGTCGGCGAGACGGCGGGCCAGCGCCTGGGCGCCCTCGTCGGCGTGCCCCTCGTCGGTGAGCTCGCTGATCAGCCCGATGCGTTCGGCCTCGGGCGCCCGCACCGGTTCACCGAGCATCAGCAGCCGGGTCGCGTGGCCGAGTCCGACCACGCGGGGCAGCAGATAGGCCGCGCCCATGTCGCCGCCGGACAGTCCGACCCGGGTGAAGAGGAACGCGAAGCGGGCGCTCGGGTCGGCCACCCGGAAGTCCGCGGCCAGCGCCAGCACGGCTCCGGCGCCCGCCGCCACCCCGTGCACCGCCGCGATCACCGGGAACGGGCATTCCCGTACGGCCCTGACGACCTGCCCGGTCATCCGGTTGAAGTCGAGGAGCTGGGCGGTGTCCATGGAGAGGGTCGCGCCGATGATCTCGTCGACGTCGCCGCCGGAGCAGAATCCGCGGCCCTCGCCGGCGAGCACCAGGGCCCGCACGGACCGCTCGCGGGACAGCTCGGCGAGCAGGTCGCGCAGGTCGGCGTAGGCACCGAAGGTGAGCGCGTTGAGTTTCTCGGGGCGGGCCAGGGTGACCGTGGCGACGCCGTCGGTGAGCTCGTACCTCAGATGCCGCCAGTCGGCGGTGCGGGCGGCGGAGCCGGTGAAAGGACTCATGGCGGGCGGCCTCCTAGGGCGGGGGCGACGCGATACGGCTGTCCCACCAAGTTATCACCTGTTCGTGACTGTCGTCACGAGTGCGCGATAGAGCGATGGAGGGGCAGGGCGCGAGGGTGCCGCCGCGAAAACGTGATGACTACGAGACATGAAAGAGCAGTCGCGCTTGGTGAGCGAGCGGCGACAGGCCGTGAACACGGGGGCGCGAGAGGATCGCGATCCGTCACCCCGTCACGGACCTTCGACAGACGTGTAACGGCGGGAGCGGACGCGGGAGAGGGGCCGTTCGTCCGGGTAGACAGCCCGTATCGGACCGAACGTCCCGAAAGGAGGCCACACCCCCTCCGGAACACATCGGCCGATGTCCAGAGAAAGCCCACCGCGCGCGTTCGGCCGGTGGAGCCGTACCATTCCTTAGGTTGCAAGCAGGACAGCCTGCTCCATGAACGGACTCGCCTTGCCCGACACCCCAGCACCCGCCTCCTGGCGCATCGCGCTGCCGCACACCGTCGCGGCCGTGCCGGTGGCCCGCGCCCTGGTCCGCACGGCACTCGCGGAACGGGAGCACGCGGCCGACAGCGACACCGCCGAGCTGCTCACGGCGGAGCTGGTCGCCAACGCCGTCGAGCACACCGCGGGCGACGGCCCCATAGAGCTGGTCGTCGAGCTGATGCCGACCGGCTGCCGGGTCGAGGTGCACGACCCGGACCCGGTGCCGCCGCTCGATCTCACGCTGCCGCACCCGCCCGGCGAGCCGGACCCCTGGCAGGAGCACGGGCGCGGCCTCCTGCTGCTCCGTGCCCTCAGCTCGGCCTGCGGACACCGCCCCACCGACTCCGGCAAGGCGGTCTGGTTCAGGCTGCCCGTGATCCCCGCCCAGCGTCGGCCGGCGCTGTAGCGGTCCGCACGGGACACGACGTACGACCTGCGGGCCCGCGGGCCCGCAGGTCGAGATCAGGCCAGCGTGGCGACCAAGATCGCCTTGATGGTGTGGAGCCGGTTCTCGGCCTGGTCGAACACCACGGAGTGCGCCGACTCGAAGACCTCGTCGGTCACCTCGAGCGAGTCGAGTCCGTACACGTCGTACAGCTCGCGGCCGACCCGGGTGCCGAGGTCGTGGAAGGCCGGCAGGCAGTGCAGGAACCGGACGTCCGGGTTCCCGGTGGCGCGCAGCACATCCATGGTCACGGCGTACGGGACGAGGGCGCCGATGCGCTCGGCCCAGACCTCCTTGGGCTCCCCCATGGAGACCCAGACGTCGGTGGCGACGAAGTCGGCGCCCCGGACGCCCTCGGCCACGTCCTCGGTGAGGGTGACGGCGCCGCCGCTCTTCGCGGCGAGTTCGCGGGCCCGCGCGACGATCTCGTCGGCCGGCCAGTAGGCCCGCGGGGCCACTATCCGCACGTCCATGCCGAGCAGCGCGCCGGTGATCACGTAGGAGTTACCCATGTTGAAACGGGCGTCACCCAGATAGGCGAACACGATCTCGGCGACCGGCTTGGCGCAGTGCTCGGTCATCGTGAGGACGTCGGCCAGCATCTGGGTGGGGTGCCATGCGTCGGTGAGACCGTTGTAGACCGGCACCCCGGCGTGGGCGGCCAGTTCCTCCACCGCGTCCTGACTGTCGCCGCGGTACTCGATCGCGTCGAACATGCGCCCGAGCACACGGGCGGTGTCCTTCACGGACTCCTTGTGGCCGATCTGGGAGCCTGCCGGGTCGAGGTACGTCGTCGAGGCACCCTGGTCCGCGGCCGCCACCTCGAAGGCGCAGCGGGTGCGCGTCGAGGTCTTCTCGAAGATCAGCGCGATGTTCACACCCGTGAGATACCGGGTCTCCGCCCCGAGCCTCTTGTCCGCCTTGAGTCCGGCGGCCAGCTCGACCAGGCCGAGGAACTCCTCCTCCGTGAAGTCCAGCTCCTTGAGGAAGTGACGGCCGGCGAGGGCGGTCGGGACTGTCGCCATGGGGGCGCTCCAGGGATGACGGGGACGAGGACGGGACCGGACGTCTGAAATTCTATACGACGCCCGACATTTATATGCGGCCTGTCGTTCGACTGTGCGCGACGGTCCCGCCCCTCGGCCCGCACGGACCCCTTCGAACCGGGCCCCGTACTACTGAACCGGGTCCCGTACGACGGGGCAGCTCATACAACGGGGGCCGCCCCTGCCCCTGCCCAGCTCGCTGCCCGGGATCTCGATCACCTCGATGCCCTGCTTGCGCAGGTGGGTGTTGGTGGTGGAGTTGCGCTCGTAGGCGATGACGACGCCCGGCTCGACGGCGAGGACGTTGCAGCCGTCGTCCCACTGCTCCCGCTCGGCCGCGTGAACGTCCTGCGTGGCGGTCAGGACCCGGATCTCGTTGAGGCCGAGCGCCGCGGCGATGGCGCGGTGCATGTGCTCCGGGGGATGGTCGGTGACCTTCAGCTCCTTGTCCCCCACACCCGGCTCGATGGTGTACGAGCGGAGCATGCCGAGCCCGGCGTACTGCGTGAAGATGTCGCCGTCGACCATCGTCATCACCGTGTCGAGGTGCATGAGCGCGCGCCGCTTGGGCATGTCGAGCGCCACGATGGTGCGGGCCGAGCCGGCCGCGAACAGCTTGTGGGCGAGCATCTCGACGGCCTGGGGCGTCGTCCGCTCGCTCATGCCGATGAGCACCGCGCCGTTGCCGATCACGAGGACGTCGCCGCCCTCGATGGTGGACGGGTAGTCGACCTGCCCTTCCGACCAGAGGTTGAAGCCCTCCTCGCGGAACAGCGGGTGATACCGGTAGATCGCCTCGAAGTGCACGGTCTCGCGCTGCCGGGCGGGCCAGCGCATGGCGTTGATGGAGACCCCGTCGTAGATCCAGGCGGAGGTGTCACGGGTGAAGAGGTGGTTGGGCAGCGGCCGCAGGAGGAAGTCGTCGAGGTCCATGACGTGGAAGCGCACGGAAGTGGGTTCCGCGTGCGCGTCCAGGAACTCGCGCTTGGTCATGCCGCCGACCAGCACGGAGGCCAGTTCCTGGGCGGGCATCGCCTCGAAGGCGGCCCGGAGGTGATCGGTGGCCAGCGGCCCGTACTCCTTCTCGTCGAAGACCCGGTCCAGGACGAGGGACCTGGCCTCCCCGGTCGCCAGGGTCTCGGTGAGCAGGTCGCCGAAGAGGTGGACGATGACCCCACGGTCGCGCAGGACGTCGGCGAACCCGTCGTGTTCCGCGCGCGCCCGGCGCACCCACAGCACGTCGTCGAAGAGCAGCGCGTCCTTGTTGCTGGGGGTGAGCCTTTTGAGCTCGAGATCGGGCCGGTGAAGGATGACGCGGCGCAGCCGCCCGGCCTCGGAGTCGACGTGGAATCCCATGTCTCCATCCTGACCATCCGGACGCGTGTTCACCCGTGGATCTCCTCAGCCGCCTCGCATTCATTTCGTCCCCTTGACGATAAGCGGTCGATTCATTATCGTCTCAATGACGACAACGAAGAAGCGGAGCCGCCGGGCCGACCCGGCGTCGAGGGGGTACTCATGGCCGACATCACGCGACGCCTCGGCTGGCGCCATCTGCGGGGGGCGCCCACCGCCCACATCCGGCACCACAAGTCGGGGCAACTGGTCCACGACGGTCCCGGGCTCAGCTTCTGGTACCGCTCGCTGACCGCGGCGCTCTCCGAGGTCCCCGTCGACGACCGCGAGCTGGCGATGACCTTCCACGCCCGTACGTCCGACTTCCAGGACGTCGCGGTGCAGGCGACCGTCACCTACCGGATCAGCGACCCGTCCGTCGCCGCCTCCCGCATCGACTTCTCCATAGACCCCGACTCCGGCGCCTGGCGCGGCACCCCGCTGGAGCAGCTCGGCTCGCTGCTGACCGAGACGGCCCAGCAGCACGCGCTGGACGTCCTGGCCCGGACGTCGCTGGCGTCCGCCCTGGTCGACGGCGTCGCGGCGGTACGGGAGCGGGTCACGGACGGCCTCGCCGCCGAACCCCGGCTGCCCGGCACCGGCCTGGAGGTGGTCGCGGTGCGGGTCGTCGCGCTGCGCCCGGAGCCCGAGGTGGAACGGGCGCTGCGCACCCCCGCCCGCGAGCAGATCCAGCAGGACGCGGACAAGGCCACGTACGAACGCCGGGCGGTCGCCGTCGAGCGGGAGCGCGCCATCGCCGAGAACGAACTCGCCAGCCGGATCGAACTCGCGCGGCGCGAGGAGCAGTTGGTCGAGCAGCAGGGCACGAACACCCGCCGCGAGGCGGAGGAGCACGCGGCGGCGGACGCGGTGCGCGCCGGGGCGGAGGCGGCCCGCACGGTCCGGCTGGCCGAGGCGGAGGCCACCCGGTCGCTGCGGCTCGCCGAGGCGGAGGCCACGCGCAAGGTGCGGCTCGCGGGGGCCGAGGCGCAGGCGGCGCGCGAGGTCGGCGCGGCGCGGGCCGAGGCGCAGGCGGCCTGGCTGCGTGTCCACGGCGACGTCGATGTCGCCACGCTGCACGCCCTGACCGGCAGCCGGCTCGCCGAGAACCTGCCGCGGATCGAGAACCTCACGCTCTCGCCCGACGTCCTCACCGGGCTGCTCGCCAAGCTGGGCAACGGCACCGCAGGGGACTCGGCGTGAGTCTCGCGCCCCGGGTCGTCATCGTCCACCGGACCACGGAGTACGAGGAGTTGACGGCCCGGCACGGCACGCACGGGCAGGCGGCGTTCTTCCTGTCCTCGCGCGGCCGGGACATCGCGGAGGTCGCCGAGCGGCACCGGCGGGCCCGCGAGGCGCTCGCCGCGGTCGTGGCGGCCATTCCGCTGACCTGGCGTCAGGCTCGCGTGGAGCGCGCCGATCTGGACCGCTTCCTGTTCGCGCCGGAGGACGTGGTGGTCGTCGTCGGCCAGGACGGGCTGGTCGCCAACGTCGCCAAGTACCTGGCGGGTCAGCCGGTCGTGGGGATCGACGCCGACCCCGGGCGTAATCCGGGCGTGCTCGTGCGGCACCGGCCCGGGGACGCGGGCGCGCTGCTCGCCTCGGCGCACGGGGGCGGCGCCGACGAGCTGACCATGGTCGAGGCGGTCGCGGACGACACCCAGCGGCTGGTCGCGCTCAACGAGATCTATCTGGGAGCCGCCGGCCATCAGACCGCCCGATACCGCCTGGGGTTCGACGAGTACGGGGGTGCCGTCGAACCCCAGGCGTCCTCCGGGGTGCTGGTGGGGACCGGGACGGGGGCCACCGGCTGGTTGCGCTCGGTGTGGCAGGAGCGGGGGGAGCGGCTGCCGCTGCCGGGGCCCACGGACGAGCGCCTGCTCTGGTTCGTCCGCGAGGCCTGGCCGTCGCCGGCCACGGGCACCTCGCTCGTGGCCGGCGAGCTCACCGGGTCCGGGCGGCTGTCCCTCACGGTGGAGTCGGACCGGCTCATCGTGTTCGGGGACGGGATGGAGGGGGATGCGGTGGAACTGGTCTGGGGCCAGACCGTGCAAGTGGGGGTGGCCGGGGTTCGGCTCCGCCTGGTCGGCTGAGGTTCGCTTCGCTCCCCCACCGCCCGGCTGCGCCGAACCCCGCCGGGCCCCGCCGCCCCGGACCGGGCTTCCCCCGGGCGGGGTCGGTTGCGTGTACCCCGGTGGGGGCGGGTTCGGCTGCCCGTCCGGTGGGGGCCGGGCGCGCCGTTCCCCGCGCCCCTGACGGGGCTCCCACCGGGCCGGCGATTACCGGTCCCGGTGGGGGCTGGTCGCGCAGTTCCTCGCGCCCCTTGCGGGGCTCTCCCACCCGGGGTCGAGAGGGTGGACCCGCTACAGGCGGGGGTCGACCGGTTCGGATTCCAGGGAGAGGACTCCGAACACCGCCTCGTGGACGCGCCACAGGGGTTCACCCTCGGCCAGGCGGTCCAGGGCTTCGAGGCCGAGTGCGTACTCGCGGATGGCCAGGGACCGCTTGTGGTTGAGGAAGCGGCCCCGCAGCCGGGCGAGGTTCTCCGGACGGGTGTACTCCGGACCGTAGATGATCCGCAGGTACTCGCGCCCCCGGCACTTGATGCCGGGCTGCACCAGTCGCCCGGACCCGCCGCGCACCACCGCGCCGACCGGCTTCACGACCATGCCCTCGCCGCCGCGGCCGGTCATCTCCAGCCACCAGTCGACACCGGCCCGCACCGACTCCGGGTCACCGGTGTCGACGAAGAGCCGCCGGGTGGTGTGCAGCAGTCCGCTCCCGTCGTTCTCCACGAGCCGGTCGATCAGGGCGAGTTGCTCGTCGTGCGGCAGCGCGGCGAGACTCCGGCCCTGGACGGCCAGGATCTGGAACGGTGCGAGGCGGACGCCGTCGAGGCCGTCCGTGGTCCAGCAGTAGCGGCGGTACGCGTCCGTGAACGCCTGCGCGTCCGTGGCCCGTTCCCGCTGGCGCGCCAGCAGGTCCGTGACGTCGACGCCCCGAGCCGCCGCCCCCTCCAGCGCGGCCACCGCTCCCGGGAACACCGCCCCGGACGCGGCGCCGACAGCGGCGTACTGACTGCGCAGCAGCCCGGACGCCTTCAGCGACCACGGCATCAACTCGGCGTCCAGCAGCACCCAGTCGGTGCCCAGCTCCTCCCACAGCCCGGCCTCGGTCGCCGCGGCGCGCACCCGGCCGAGGATCTCCTCGGTGACGGCGGAGTCGTCGAAGAAGGGGCGGCCGGTACGGGTGTACAGCGACCCGGTGGGGCCGTCGACGCCGAACCGCTCGCGCGCCACGTCCGCGTCCCGGCAGACCAGGGCCACCGCGCGCGACCCCATGTGCTTCTCCTCGCACACGACCCGCGCGACCCCGTCCTCCCGGTACTGGGCGAACGCCTCGGCGGGGTGCTCCAGATAGCCCTCGAGGTGCGAGGTCGCCGTCGGCGCCATGGTCGGCGGGAGGTACGGCAGCAGCCGCGGGTCCACCGCGAAACGGCTCATGACCTCAAGCGCCGCCGCCGCGTTCTCCTCGCGGACGGCCACCCGCCCGGCGTGCCGGGTCTCGACGGCCCTGCGGCCGTGCACGTCCGCCAGGTCCAGCGGACGGCCCTCGTGACCGCCGGGCGCCTCGGTGGCCAGCGGCTTGGCCGGCTCGTACCAGACCCGCTCGGCGGGTACGTCGACGAGCTCGCGCTCCGGCCAGCGCAGCGCGCTGAGCTTGCCGCCGAACACGGCGCCGGTGTCCAGGCAGATGGTGTTGTTGAGCCAGGTGGCGTTGGGGACCGGGGTGTGGCCGTAGACCACCGCGGCGCGGCCCCGGTAGTCCTCCGCCCACGGATAGCGCACGGGCAGCCCGAACTCGTCGGTCTCCCCCGTCGTGTCGCCGTACAGCGCGTGCGAGCGCACCCGGCCCGAGGTGCGGCCGTGGTACTTCTCGGGCAGACCGGCGTGGCAGACGACGAGACGTCCGCCGTCGAGGACGTAGTGACTGACCAGCCCGTCGACGAACTCCCGTACCGAAGCGCGGAATTCCTCGCTCTCCGCGTCCATCTGCTCGATGGTCTCGGCGAGTCCGTGCGTGTGCTGGACCTGGCGGCCCTTGAGATAGCGGCCGAGCTTGTTCTCGTGGTTGCCGGGCACGCACAGGGCGTTGCCGGAACCGACCATGGACATCACGCGGCGCAGCACGCCGGGCGAGTCCGGACCGCGGTCGACGAGGTCCCCCACGAACACGGCCGTACGGCCCTCGGGGTGCGCACCGTCGACGTAGCCGAGCTTGCCGAGCAGGGTCTCCAGCTCCGAGGCGCAGCCGTGGATGTCGCCGACGATGTCGAACGGGCCGGTGAGGTGGGTCAGGTCGTTGAACCGCTTCTCGGTCACGACCGACGCGTTCTCGGCGTCCGCGACCCCGCGCAGGACGTGCACCTTGCGGAAGCCCTCTCGCTCCAAGGAGCGCAGCGAGCGCCTCAGTTCGCGGATGTGGCGCTGGATCACGCGGCGCGGCATCTCGGCGCGGTCGGTGCGCGCCGCGTTGCGCTCGGCACAGACCTCCTCGGGCACGTCGAGCACGATGGCGATGGGCAGCACGTCGTACTTCCTGGCGAGTTCGATGAGCTGCCGACGGCTTTCCTGCTGGACGCTGGTGGCGTCGACGACGGTCCGGCGGCCGGCCGCGAGCCGCTTGCCGGCGATGTAGTGCAGGACGTCGAAGGCGTCGCCGCTGGCGCTCTGGTCGTTCTCGTCGTCGGCGACCAGCCCCCGGCAGAAGTCGCTGGAGATGACCTCCGTCGGCTTGAAGTGCCGCCGGGCGAACGTGGACTTGCCGGAGCCCGAGGCGCCGATCAGCACCACGAGGGAGAGGTCGGTGACGGGCAGCACGCGCCCCTGTTCGGTCTGCTCGCTCATGCTGCCTTCTCCTCCTTCGCGTTCGGGGTGCCCGTCGTGCCGGTGGCTCCGGTCGTGCCGGTGGCCAGGGTGAAGACGGCCATCTGGGTGGGCGGGCCGACCTCGGGGTCGTCGAGGCCGACGGGGGTGAACTCCACGTCGTATCCGTGCCGTTCGGCCACCGCGCGGGCCCAGGAACGGAACTCCTCGCGGGTCCACTCGAATCGGTGGTCGCCGTGCCGGGAGTGGCCGGCCGGCAGGGTCTCCCAGCGGACGTTGTACTCGACGTTCGGGGTCGTCACGAGGACGGTCCGCGGACGGGCGGAGCCGAACACCGCGTACTCCAGGGCGGGCAGCCGGGGCAGGTCGAGGTGCTCGATGACCTCGCTGAGCACGGCGGCGTCGTACCCCTTCAGGCGGCGGTCGGTGTAGGCGAGCGAGCTCTGGAAGAGCTGGACGCGGGCAGCCTGCCGCTCGCCCATGCGGTCGAGCTTGAGGCGGTGCGAGGCGATGGTGAGCGCCCGTATCGACACGTCGACCCCGACGATCTCGGTGAACCGCGTGTCCTTGAGCAGGGCCTGCACCAACTGGCCCTGTCCGCAGCCGAGATCGAGGACCCGGCTCGCGCCGGACGCGTGCAGCGCGGCCAGGATCGCGTCCCGGCGCTGCACGGCGAGGGGGACCGGCTTCTCCTCGGTGTCGGTCTCCTCGTCGACGGCGTTGTCGATCTCCTCGACCGCGATGTCGTCGGTCTCGGCGAGCCGGGCGAGTTCGAGCCGCTCCATGGCCTCCCGGGTCAGCGACCAGCGCCGGGAGAGATAGCGGCTGGTGATCAGCTTCTGCTCCGGGTGGTGCTGCAGCCAGCCCTCGCCCGCCCGCAGCAGCTTGTCGACCTCGTCGGGCGCCACCCAGTAGTGCTTGGCGTCGTCGAGGACCGGGAGCAGCACATACAGGTGCCGCAGGGCTTCGGCGAGCGTCAGTTCCTCCGACGCCAGCTCCAGGCGTACGTAGCGGGAGTCGCCCCACTCCGGGAAGTGCTCGTCGAGCGGCACGGCCTCGGCCGTCACCGTCCAGCCCAGCGGCTCGAAGAGCCCTCGCACCAGGTCGGCGCCACCGCGCGCGGGCAGCGCGGGCACCTCGACGCGCAGCGGCCTCCTCTCGGCGGGCAGCTCGGGCCGGGCGTTGCACTGGCCCTTCATCGCGCTGGTGAACACGGCGCTGAGCGCCACGGCGAGCAGTGAGGAGGCGGCGTACGGGCGGTCGTTGACGTACTGCGCGAGTGCCGCGTCGGGGGCGCCACCGCGCCCCTTCCCCTTGCCCCGCCTGACCAGCGCCACCGGGTCGACCTCCAGGAGCAGGGCGGCCGTGCACCGCTCGGCGGTCGCCTCGGGGTACAGCACATGGGCCGTCCCGTACGACGTCGAGAACTTCTGGGCGTTGTCCGGATGCTTGTGCAGCAGAAAGCCGAGGTCGGTCGCGGGCCGCTCTGGGGTACCGGTGGTACTGATCGTCAGGAACACGGTGTGTCTGCCTCGAAACGTCTTCTGAGCCGTGGACACCCGGCGACTCGTCCGGCCGGTGCGCTGCGCGCAGCCGCCGGACGCCGTCGGGTCACAGCGTGGGCGAGCGCGTCTCGGCCATCGCCGCTCCCGGCTCGTCCGCGACCCGCGTAGCCCGTGGCCACGCCGCGCCGCGGCCGACCGCAGGGGCGACGCCTGCCCTCGGCGCGCCCCCACAACGTACAGCGGAAGCCGCAGGTGGACCCGGGGTTTTTCGCCGCGCGCGGAGGGTGCGGCCGAAGGATTCCAGGCCGCGGGCGGAGGCTTCGGGCCAGGTCGTCAGGAGGTTTCCGGGCCGGGTCGTCAGGCGACTCCCGGCCTGGTCGGTCGGAGGTTCCATGCTGGTCAGCAGGAGCTTCCGGGCAGGCCGGCGGGCGGACCCGGGCCGGACCAGCCAGAGGTTCCGGACAGGCAGGCCGGCGGCCCCGGGCCGGACCAGCCGGAAGTTCCAGACAGGCCAGCCAGCGGCCCCAGGCCGGATCAGCCGTAGCTTCCGGCCAGGTCAGCCGGAGGTTTCCGGTTCGCGGCGCGCGGCTCCGTCGGCGCCGTCCATGCCCGCACCGGCGAGCAGGGCGGCGGCGGTCGCGAGGGCGAGGCCGTCGAGGCCCTGGCCCTGCATGACGGCCCGGACGCCCGATCCGTCGAAGGCGACGGTCAGTTGGCGCGCGAGGAGCTCGGGGTCCCCGGCTCCGCCGCGCTCCGCCTCCTGCCGGAAGAACGCGGTCAGCTCGTCCTTGCATCGGCGGGCCACCTGGCTCGCGGGGTGGTCCGGCGCCTTCAGCTCGGCGCTCACGGCCACGAAGGGGCAGCCGTGGTAGTCCGGACGCGCGGCCATCTCCTCCAGCCGTTCGAAGACGTGCAGGACGCGATCACGCGGCGCCCGGTCGTCGTCGGGGGGCAGCAGGAACGCCAGGTACGCGGGCGCGCTGCGCTCCAGGCTCGCCGCCAGCACGCCGTCCTTGCTGTCGAAGAGCTGGTACATCGAACGCTTGGACACCCCCGCGACCCGGCACAGCGCCTCGACACCGACGCCGACGCCTTCGCGGTAGAAGAGCTCGGCCGCGGCGTCGAGCAGTCGGTCGCGGGTCGGTGAACCGGCGGTCGCGGTCGGGGTCGCCTGTGTCATGGGCCCAGCTTACGTTCTCCGCTTGCTTCTCGGAAACCGATCGGTTTACAGTTGCGGGCAACACGGAAAACCGATCGGTTTACGATGAGGCCGACGGGGCGGACGGCACGGTCGACCGCTCTCCGACCGGCACCGTTTCCCCCGATCACCCCATAGCCCCCGCTTCCCGGCGGCCTCAGAAGGAGAAGATCATGACCAGCATCGACGGCTCGGTGGCACTTGTGACAGGCGGCAGCCGGGGTATCGGCAAGGCCCTCGTGGACGCCCTCTACGAACGCGGCGCCAAGAAGGTCTACGCGACGGCCCGCGACCCGCGGACCGTCACGCACCCCGACGCGGTGCCGCTGGCCCTGGAGGTCACCGACCCCGCGTCCGTCGCCGCGGCGGCCGCGCAGGCCCAGGACGTCACCATCCTGGTCAACAACGCGGGCGCGACGACCCCCACCTCGTTCCTGGACTCCCCCGTCGAGGACATACGGCGCGAGTTCGACATCAACTTCTTCGGGCCGCTCCTGACCACCCGGGCCTTCGTCCCGGTCCTGGAGCGCAACGGCGGCGGGCACATCCTCACCGTCCACTCGGTGCTGTCCTGGGTCACGGTGCCCGGCGCCGACGGCTACAGCGCCGCCAAGGCCGCCCTGTGGTCCCAGAGCAACGCCCTGCGGCTGGAGCTCCAGCCGCGCGGCATCCAGGTCACCGGGCTGCACGTCGGTTACGTCGACACGGATCTGACCGCGAGCCTCGACGTGCCCAAGGTCTCCGCGGAGAGTGTCGCCGGGCAGGCCCTCGACGGGATCGAGACGGACGCCCACGAGGTCCTCGCGGACGCGCTCACCCGCCAGGTCAAGGCCGGTCTCTCCGGCGACCTGAGCGACCTGTACCCGCAGCTCGCCGTGCAGCGGTGGTAGTCCGGCGCGGACGGGGAGGAATGCGCCAGCGGTTCGGCACGGGACGGCTGTTGTGACCGGTGCATGATGGATACATGGATCTTCGAGTCTTCACAGAACCGCAGCAAGGCGCGACCTACGAGACGCTGCTCCGCGTCGCCAAGGCCGCCGAAGACCTTCATTACGGAGCCTTCTTCCGCTCTGATCACTATGTGCACATGGGATCCGTGGACGGGCTCCCCGGTCCTACCGACGCGTGGATCACCCTGGCCGGCATCGCGCGCGAGACGAGCCGCATCCGCCTGGGTACGTTGATGACCGCCGGAACCTTTCGCCTGCCCGGCGTCCTCGCCATCCAGGTCGCCCAGGTCGACCAGATGTCGCGGGGCCGTGTCGAACTCGGTCTGGGTGCGGGCTGGTACGAGGCCGAGCACACGGCGTACGGCATTCCGTTCCCGAAGGAGAAGTTCGGCCGGCTGGAGGAGCAACTCGCCGTCGTCACCGGGCTGTGGGACACCCCGGTCGGCGAGCGCTTCTCCTTCGACGGAACGTACTACCAGCTCAAGGACTCGCCCGCGCTGCCCAAGCCCACGCAGCCGAAGGTGCCCGTCCTGATCGGCGGCCACGGCGCCAAGCGGACCCCCGCGCTCGCGGCACGCTACGCCGACGAGTTCAACATCCCCTTCGCCTCGGTCGCGGACACGGAGCAGCAGTTCGGCCGGGTCCGCGCGGCGGTGCACCAGGCCGGGCGCAAGGCCGACGAACTCGTCTACTCCAACGCCCTGGTGGCGTGTGTCGGCCGCACCGACAGCGAGGTGAGGCGGCGGGCGGACGCCATCGGCCGCGATGTCGACGAGCTGAAGGCCAACGGGCTCGCGGGCTCGCCTGCGGAGGTCGTCGAACGGATCGCCCGGTATCAGGCGGTCGGTTCGCAGCGGATGTACCTCCAGATGCTGGATCTCGCCGACCTGGACCACCTGGACCTGATCGCCGCCGCGGTGGCACCACAGCTCGCCTGACCGCCGGGCCCACAAACGGTTCCGGTCGGGCGACCCGCCGTGACCGGGACCGGTTCCCCAGGGGCGACGGCACGGGTCTCACGGCCCACTGGTTCCTACCCCGTGGCCGAATCCCGCTCCACCACGCGTTTCTCGTCCCGCACGGCGAGGCGTCTCAGCATCTCCAGGACGCGGTCCCTGGACTCGTCCGCCGCGTCGATCGCCTCCATGCACTGCCAGTACGTTCCCTCGTCGTCCGCCGCGCAGGCGATGCCGACCAGGGCTATGCCGACCTCGGCGAGGAGAACGCCGAGACAGAGCAGGGTCTCGCGCGCGTCGCCCAGCTCCGTGAGCTGGGCGGCCCGTAAGACGCCGACCCCGAGCGCGTGATCGCCGAGTACTCCACAGCCGCGGCCGGCCAGCTCGGTCAACCCCAGGGCCTCGCCCCGGAGTTCAGGGGGTCCGGACACGGCGAGGCGGCTGCCGATCGCCTGCGCCAGGGAATGCGCCTGCCACGCTTCCGCCATCACCTCCGGAGTCTCGCCGCCCTCCGCCAGGGCGCGTCTGCTCGCCACGATGAGCCGCACCGCTTCCATGCGCTGCCCCCGTCTGTCCGACGCGCTCTCGCACGTCCAGCCGAACTCCCTTGTTCACTACCCAGAGTGAAGTCCCTTGAGACGAAAAGCCAGAGGAAGCCCGAAATCTGCGGACACGGAATCGCATCGGAGCGTCATGACGACTACGGAGAGTATCGGATTCCGTTTTGTGCACCGCGGGACGACCGGTCCGTCAGGGCTCCCCCGGCACCGGGAAGCGCTCCTCGTTGCGGTCGATCTTCGCGTCGAGGGCCGCGAGCGGGTCGATGCCCAGCACCTCGCAGAACTGGAGGAGATACGCGAGGACGTCCGCGACCTCGTCGGTGACGCGGTGCGCGGTGCCGGGGTCCCGCATCACGCGGGCCGACTCGTCCGGCGTCAACCACTGGAAGATCTCGACGAGTTCGGACGCCTCCACGCTGAGGGCGGCGACCAGGTTCTTGGGGGTGTGGTACGGCTGCCAGTTCCGCGCGGCCGCGAACTCGGCCAGTCTGCGCTGCAGGGTCGCTACGTCCAGTTCACTCACGGCGTCAGGTCTATCACCCTCGCTCAGGTCACCGACGACGTCAGCTCCAGCACCGTGACCCCGGCCGTTCCGAGTGCGTGGGCCCCGTCGCTCACCGCGCCCAGCAGACGGATGTGTCCCCGCTCGCACATGCGGCCCGCCAGTCGCACCAGTTCCCCGGCCTGCCGGGTGTCCAGTCCGCGGTCGAGGCCGTCGGCCAGGACCGTCAGCGACTGGAGCGCGGCCGGCACTTCGCCCGCCGGGTCGACCTCCAGGACGCCGGGCCCGGTGAGCAGCACGAGGGCGAGCGCGAGATACCGCAACTCGCCGTCCCCGAGCAGCCCGAGCGGCGTACGGACGCCGTCCCCGCGGTCGAGAAGCGCACGGACCGTGCCGTCGCCGAGCACGTCGGCCAGGACGTCGGTGACCGGGCCCGCGCACCCGGCGCGCACCGCCGCGACCAGGTGGGCGTACCGGTGACCGCACTCCGACCGGGTGCGCCACAGCACTTCGGCGAGGTTGCCGCAGCCGCGCAGCAGCCGCCCCTGGCCTAGCGGAACGGGGGCCCGCATGGAGTCCGGGTCCGGATCGCAGACGTAGACGGACCGCAGGGCGAGCACCGTCTGCTCGGCCGCGGCCAGGACGTGGCGTTCCCCTGCGGTGCGGCCCGCGACGCGCAGGGGCAGCAGCGCGGTGCCGAGGCGGTCGTCGGGGAGCGGGACCCGCGTCACCGCCGAGTATCCGCCGGTGTGCCAGGCCGCCTGGACGGACGGGCGGCCCGGGTCGCGCAGCGCCGTCTCCAGCAGGGTCCGCCCGCCCGCCGACAACCGCTCGCCCACGACGCGCAGTTCGGGTTCGGCCTGGACGGCGACATCGAGCCGGACCGGGCCCTCGGGTCCGTCGACCGTGCAGCCGATGCGGAAGCCCCGGCGGAGCTGGGCGTCGGGCCGGGACCGCTCGGGCACCCAGGCGACCGGGTCCGGGAACACCTCGGCGAGCCCGGCTCCGGAACCGAGCCTCGCCAGCGCCTCGTAGGCCCGCAGGACGGCCGTCTTGCCGCTGCCGCTGGGACCGGTGACCAGGGTGAACGGTCCGAGCGGGAACCGGACGCGGCGGTGGGTGGCGAAGGCCGCGAGCCGCAGCTCGGTGACGCCCGGACGGACCGGGCGCGCCTCCACCGCCACGGGCGCTTCCGGCGAGGACAGAGTCATATGCGGACGGTAGGCCCCCGAGGCGGGGCGAACCGTTACGCCCGGGGGACCTTCCTACGATCGGGGGACGCGGCCCCCGATCGAGGCCGGGCGCTGTCAGTGGCCGGGGACACCGACCCCCTCCATCAGACCCCGCACCTCGGTCCCCGGGGGCGTCAGCAGGAACACGTTCCGGTCGACCCGGTGCATGCCGCTGGCCAGGCCGAAGACCACGCCCGTACTGAAGTCCAGGACTCTCTTGGCGACTTCGGTCTCCGCGCCGGTCAGGTCGAGGAGCACCGGGACGCCGGACATGAGCGTCTCGGCGACGTCGCGGGCGTCCGCGAAGACGTTCACCCGCAGGACCACGAAGCGGCGCCGCGTCTCGGTCGCGGCCTCGGGGATCGACCGGTGGCGGACCGCCGACGGCCAGGCGTCCCGGCCGCGCAACGGAACGACCTGGGCGAGCCCTTCCCACTGTTCATCTGTGACGTCGTGGCCGGTCATCGATCCACCCCGTCCTGGCTCGCACTCGTTGTCTGCACCGGGCAATTCTTACGCATGGTCACCCGTTCGGCCCAACAGCGACACGGTCCGCGACCCGGACCGGGAGCCGGCGCGTGCGGCAAGCTACGCATATACGCCCGTATCCATCACGCAGCCCGGCAAGCGAGGCCTCCGCATGAGCCTGAGCATCCGCAATCAACTCCCCGGCACCGTCACCTCCGTCACCCCCGGTGAGGTGATGGCGACGGTGAAGGTCCGGCTCGCCGCCGGACAGGAGATCACCGCGGCCGTCACCCTGGAGGCCGTACGGGAACTCGGCCTGACGTCCGGCTCCGCCGTGCGGGCCTTGGTCAAGTCCACGGAGGTCTCCCTGGCGACCGGTCCGGTGGACGGGCTGAGCATCCGCAACCAACTGCCGGGCACGGTCACCGACGTCACCTCCGGCGGCGCCATGGCCCGCGTCAAGGTCCGGATCGCGGGCGGCGAACTGACCTCCGCGATCACCAAGGACGCCGTCGCGGACCTGGGCCTCGCGGAGGGTTCCGAGGTCGTCGCGCTGATCAAGTCCACCGAGGTGGCACTGTCCGACGCCTGACGCGCCCGGTCGGCCGGCGGACGTGCTCTTACTGGCCTCACACCGGACTCTTCACGTCCCGTCGCACCCCGCTCACCGGCGAGAATTAGCGTATCGGGCCGTGTACTCGGCAGAAATCACGCCAGCGCCCGTCCGTCGGCAGGCCCCTTCGAAGGTCTCGCCCGACGGGCCGGTCACGCGCTGGAACCCGGACGCGGCGCCCGCGCAGTGGCACCGCGTCCTGACCCTCCTGGCCGACATCAGCCTGTTCATCGGTACGCGCCCACTGTGGGCGCAGGCCGCGAGCCACCGGCTCGTCGTGGCCGCGGTCGTCTCGCTCTGCTACGCCTCGATCCTGGCGACGGGCGTACTGACCCTCGTCGTGCGCCGGGGCCGCTCGCTGGCGCGGCTCGACCTCGTCGTCCTGGTGACCGCGGTGACGCTCGTCGTGTGCGGGCTGGTCATGAACCACCAGGGCAGCGACGAGTCGGTCCTCACCACACGGGCCGCCCACGAGTTCGTCGCCGGCCACCAGGTCTACGGCCGTCCGTGGCCGCGGCTCTTCGGGCACGGCGTCGCCCTCACCGCGACGATGAACGGCGGCTACGACTACACGTACGGCTATCCGCCGCTCGCGCTCATGCTCACCGCGCCGCTGTTGTGGATCGGCCACGGTTCGGCCGCCGCCACGATGGTCGGCACCGGCGCCCTGATCGCGGGCACGGCCGTCATGTGGCGCATGCTGCCGGTGCCGTGGCGGTCCGCCGCGACGCTGGCCTGTCTCGGTTTCGGACTGCTGCCGACGTACGCGCGGCTCGGCTATCCGGCGGTCCTCGCCTGCGCCCTGCTCGTCCCGGTGGTGATCGGATGGCCACGGACGGGCCGCGGCGGACGGGCCGACATCGTGCGGGCGGCCTGTCTCGGGGCGGCCTGCGCGGCGCAGCAACTCCCCTGGTTCCTCGCGCCGTTCCTGCTGGCCGGGGTGTACGCGCTGCGCCGCGGCGACCTGGGCGCACGGCCGGCGGCGCTGGCGGTGGGCCGGATCGCGGGCGTCGCCGCCACCACCTGGCTGCTGATCAACGCGTACTTCATCGTGAGCGAGCCGCGCTCCTGGCTCTCCGGGATCGCCCTGCCCCTCACCCAGGACGCGGACATCCACGGACAGGGCCTGGTCGGCATCTCGCTCTATCTCACCGACGGCAGCGACCGCCTCGCCTGGTACGCGCACGCGAGCCTGCTGCTCGCGGCGGGGCTGCTGGCGCTGTTCGTGCTGTTCGTACGGCGGCTGGGGCCGGCGGCGACGGTGCTGCCCTGGTGCGCGTTCTACGCGGCGACCCGTTCGCAGGACGGCTACTACCTGCTGATGACGCCGCTGTGGGTGGCCGCGGTGATCACCGCGCCCTGGCAGTCGTTCCGCACCGCCTGGCAGCCCCGCCCCGCCTTTCTGCGCGGTCCCGACCGGCGCGGGGCCCGCGTGGCCGCGGTCGCCCTGCTGCTGGCCCCGTCGGCGGCCGCGGTGAGCCTGGCGGCCACCGGGTCACCGCCGCTGCGCATGCGGGTCACCGAGGCCCGCCGCGCCGCCCATACCCTGACGGGACTCACGGTAGGCGTCACCAACCTCGGTGCCGCGGCGCTGAGTCCGCACTTCACGCTGACCACGGGCCAGGGCATGAGCCGCTACTGGTCGGTGACCTCCGGCCCCGCCACCCTGGCCGGCCACGCCTTCGGCCGCTACGAACTCCGGCCTCCCGACGGCAGGTTCACGCTCCCACGAGCCGGCGTCCGCATCCGCCTGCGAGCCGTCTCGGCCTCGCCGATGACCCTGTCGAGCACGGACCTCCACCTGCCGACGACCCGGCCCTGAGCCTCGCGCCCCGATTCTCTCCCCGGCCCCGTCCGCCTTCTGGTGCCGGCGAGGCGGACGTGCTGGAATGGCCCGTCTCCCGACTCCCGACCCCCTGGGACGGTGAAACCCATGCCGAAACCGTCGGATCTCGCCCATCGCTCGGACTTCGCGCACCGGAAAGGGGTCGCGTTCGTCACCGGCGGCACCGGCGGCATCGGCGCGGCGGTCGTGCGGATCCTCGCCGAGCGGGGCAGCGACGTGGTGTTCACGTATCGCTCCAGCCGGGCGGCCGCCGACGCGCTCGCCGCGGAGACGGCGGAGGAGTTCGCGGAGCAGGGGCGCCGAGTACGCGCTCTGCGCCTCGACCTGGGCGAGGAGCGGGCCGTCGCCGCCGCCGTGTCCGAGACGGCCGCCGCGCTCGGCGGACTGCACACCCTCGTCCACGCGGCGGGCCCGCACGTGCCGATGGTGCACCTGAGCAGGGTCACGCCACGTGAGTTCCGTACCCAACTCGACGTGGACGCGGGCGCGTTCTTCAACCTGGTGCACCCCGCGCTGCCGCTGCTGAGGGAGAGCCGGGGCAGCGTCGTCGCCGTCACCACCGTGGCCACCCGCCGGTATCCGGTGCGCGACGGGCTCTCCTCGGGGCCCAAGGGAGCGGTCGAGGCGGTCGCACGCGCCCTGGCCGCCGAGGAAGGGCGCTACGGCGTCCGGGTGAACTGCGTCGGACCCGGCATGCTGACCGACGGCATCGCGGCCCGGCTGATCGGTTCCGGCGAACTCGACGACACGGCACTGGAGATCACCCGCCGCAACACCCCGCTGCGCCGCTTCGGCACCGCGAGGGACGTCGCCGAGGCCGTCGCGTTCCTGGCCTCGGACAGCGCGGGCTTCATCACCGGCCAGGCGCTGGGGGTGGACGGCGGGTACAGCGTGTGAGGGGGCATCGGATCACGCACGGACACGACCTAGCCGATCTCGACCACGCGGGCCCAGGCGGGCGGCGCGTCGGGTACGTAGTCGGGATCGTCCTCGTCCCAGGAGCCGCCTCCGCGCGGGAAGAGGCCGACGACCGTCCGGCACGGGGGCCGCGCATCCGGCCACGGGGTCTGTCCGTCGGTCAGGACCACGACGACATCGGGGCCCGGCCGGGCCCGTAGCGCCGCGGTGAAACCCGAGCGCAGATCCGTACCGCCGCCGCCCAGGAGAGGAATCCCCTCGGCCCGGCACAGGGAGTGCGCGACCCCTGCCGCCGCGTCGCACGAGACCACGGTGACCAGGTCGCGGCGGCCGCCCACGGCACGGGAGATCGCGGAGACCTCCAGAAGGGCGCTGCCCAGCTCGGCGTCGCTGACCGACCCGGAGGTGTCGATGACGACCGACACCCTCGGCGGTCTGCGGCGCAGACTCGGCAGGACGACACCGGGCACCGAGGCCGAGCGGCGCGACGGCCGGCCGTAGGTGTAGTCCTCCCCCGCACCGGGCCCCGAGGCCGCGGAGCGCACGGCGGCCCCCAGCAACTCCCGCCACGGCTGCGGCTGGTGGAAGGCCTCCTCCGCCCATCGTTCCCATCCCGCCGGACTCCGCCCGGGCCGCGCCTTGATGCCCTGCGCGACCCGGAAGCGGACCGCGTCGCGTTCCTGGGCGCTGAGGCCGTGCGCGCCGTCCGGCCCGAGGTCCCACTCCCGTTCGCGTCCGTCGGCGCCGCTGCCGCAGTCCAGCCAGGCGAGGCTCTGCGTCCGCGGCCCGAGCCGGAACTGGCGCAGATAGTCCTCCATCAGTTCACCCGTGGGCAGGTTCAGGAACTGCGGGGTGACGGCGCCCTCGGGCCGGACGAGCCCGTTCCCGAACGCGTCGTCGTTGATCTCGCAGTCGGCGGCGATGTTCATCCGCAGCCGTTCCGCCGGGCCGGTGAGCCCGTGTTCGCGGGCGTACCGCTCGCTGCGGCCGTGATGGTCGCGCAGCAGGTGCGACACCTCGTGCACCCAGACACCGGCCAGGTCCTCGACGGGTGTGCGGTCCACGAAGCCGGGCGAGACGTAGCACCGCCAGTGCCGGTCGACGGCCATCGTCGGCACCCACCTGGACTCGACGGTGTGGAGGGCGAACAGCGCCGTCGCCAGATAGGGCCGGGCGCGCGCCGCGTGCAGCCGGGCGGCGTAGAGCTTGTCCAGGTCCAGAGCCCCGGGCGCGGTCGTCGTCATCGGCGCGCCTCCGCGGCGACCGCGACACGCGCCGCCGCGTCGTCCGCGCGCCGGGAGAGAGCCACCGCTCCGGCCAGTCGCTCGATGGACGCCGGGACGTCCCAGTCCTCCTGGCGCAGCGTCGCGAGGGTCGTCGCGGGAACGACCAGCAGGTCCGGGGCACCGGTGTCCAGGGCCCGTACGAGCAGCGCCCAGGCGGCGTCCCAGCGGGCCCGGTCGGGCCGCTTGCGGACCGCGGCCACCACACCGTCGAGGACGGCCTGGCGCAGGTCCCCCCGCTCGGGCAGGACCGCGGCCGCCGGGTCGGCGAGCAGGGTCTCGGGGTCGGGCAGGTCCATGCGGTCCACGCTCGCCAGCAGTTCCAGTCCGGGGCCGTCGCCCACGGCGCCCCTGACCAGCAGGGAGAGCACCTCGCGAGAGGATCCGGCGGCGTGCGCGAAGGCGACGAGCCGCACGGTCGTCTCCCAGCTCCGGGGTGAGGGCCAGGCACCGCCGCGCCGGGTCTCGCCGCTGGGCAGCCGGTGGACGAGCGCGGGACGGGCGGCGAGGAGCCCGCACACCGCGCGCCGGGCGAAGTCCACGGCCTCCGGGAGACGTTGGGGGTCGAGCCGTGGCAGGGTCGCCCGCGGCCAGGTGCCACCGAGCCCTCGTACGACGACCTCGTGGTCGTGGGCCCACTGGAGATGGACGAAGCGGTTGGCCAGCGGCGGGCTCAGTTCCCAGCCGTCGGCCGCCGAGGAGCGCGGGTTCGCCGCAGCCACGATCCTTACTCCGGGCGGCAGTTGAAGGGTTCCGATGCGCCGCTCCAGGACGAGGCGGAGCAGCGCGGCCTGAACAGCCGGGGGCGCGGTGGACAGTTCGTCCAGGAACAGCAGTCCGCGGCCGGCCCGGACGAGCCGCACCGCCCAGTCCGGCGGGGCCATGGGCACGCCCTGCTCGGCCGGGTCGTCGCCGAGGACGGGCAGTCCCGAGAAGTCGGAGGGTTCGTGGACACTGGCGATCACGGTGGTCAGGGGCAGGTCCAGGGTCTCGGCGAGCTGGGTCAGGGCCGCGGTCTTGCCGATCCCCGGTTCACCCCACAGGAGTACGGGCAGATCGGCGGCGACGGCGAGGGTCAACGCTTCGAGCTGACTGTCGGGGCGCGGCTCGGTACCGGTGGCGCGGAGCAGGGCCGACAGGGCGTCGGCCACGTCGAGTTGGGCGGGGCCCGCCGGGGCCACGAGGGTGTCGGCGGCGTCGCGTCGGACGGCGGGGGCCGGGGCGGCGAAGGTGTCGGCTTCGATGCGAGCGTGGGCCTCGGCTTGGGCTCGGGCCTCGACTGCGGCTTCGACTGGGACCGCGGTTTCGGCTTCGGCTTCGGCGAGCGGGGTGCTTGTGGGCATGTTTGATCACCTTTGGGTTCGTGAACGAGCCGCCCGGACACGGGGCTTGGCCCCGGAGGCGGTCAACTGGCTGTCAGTGAGCGGTGGACGAGCGGTCAGCGGCCGGTCGTGTCACGCGGGTGGGAGCGATGGCCGAGGGGCCGGACGGGCCCCGGAGCGAGTCGGTCGGGTCCGGGCCCGGGCCCGGTCAGCCCGGCCCTGAACAGTCCGTAGGTGAGGCGTCGCCGCGCGGCTGCCTGGAGTTCGTCCCGCAGGGCACCGCCGCGCAGCACCGCGTCGGGGCCCAGCAGTCCCTCGACGACGGCCAGCGCACCGGCGGTGTCGCCGTGACGCAGCCGCTCACGGACGCCGGAGAGACACTGCGGCTGCCGGTGCGCCTCGTCGATGGCCCGGAGGCAGGGAAGCGGTGTGCCGGTGAGGGCGACCAGCAGCTCTTCCCTGCGGATCTCGGCCGGATCGTGGTCGAGGGGCGCGAGCACGCCGTCGACCAGGCCGATCCGGTGCCGGGCTCCCCGGCATTCCACGAAGCGCGTCGCTCCCGGCGCCAAGTGCGCGCCGGGTCCCGAAGGGGTCGCGGGCCCACCGGCTCCGGAGGAAATCGCGTGCCCGCCGGAGCCCGCGGGGACCGCGTTCCGGTCGGCTCCGGAAGGTGCCACGGTCCCGTCGGCTCCGGACGGTTCCACGATCCGGCCGGCGTCGAAAGGTGCCACGGTCCGGTCGGCTCCCGACGGTGCCACGATCCAGTCGGCTCCCGACGGGCTGTGCCCCGGAACCAACGCCGAGGCGACCAGCGGATGCAGTCGCTCGGGTTCGATGGCGCCGGCGCGGATCAGTGCCAGATCGGGCAGCACCCAGGTCGCGGCGTCGGGCAGGGCCGGCACCGCGAGATCGCCGCCTCGCCGGCCGGCGGACACATCGGTGATCCGCAGGGCGGGCGGCCCGACGCGTGCCGGGTCCGCGGCCGGCTCCAGGAGCAGCCACCGGCCGGTCCCGAGCCGCACGGTGACGGTGCCGGTCGTACGCCCCTCGTCGCGCAGCACGATGGCCGCCTCCTCCGCCCACCGGCCGACGGCGCAGCCGAGGTCCCGGGGCACCGGCCCCGGCGGATCCCCTCCCCCCGATGGGTCGTCGCCCGTCGGCAGTCCGGCTCCGGAACGGACCCGCAGCTCGTCGGTCCTGCGGGTGTCCCACAGGTGGCGGTGCAGATCCAGGCGGTACCGGCGACTGGGACGGGGGTGGGGATGGCGGCGGGCGCCGCTGTCGAAGGAGAACCGCTCGCGGGACGCGCCGGGAGCTCCGTCCCAGAGCGCGAGGCTGATCCGCTGGCCACCGTCCGCCCAGGCCGGCGGCGTACGGACCACGAGGTGCACGGGCCCTACGGGATCGTCGTCATCCCGCCCGGTGGGGCGGTCGTACCGGGCCAGCGTCATGGTGAGGCCGGGACGCAGCAGCCCGTCGGGGGCGACTCTCGGCATGTGCCAGCGCAGCAGGTCGGGAGCCAGATGGCGTAGATCACGGCGGATTCGGGAGGCCTGTTCGCGGCCGTGCGTACGTGCCAGCGAACGCAGATCGAAGTCGATGTCGACACCGGCGGCGGCACACGCCCCCGCCCAGTCCCCCTGACGGCGGCGGACGGTCGCGGTCTCGATCATGGTGGGCGGCACGGCGAAGTCACGCACGCGCGGCCAGAAGGAGAGGAGGGAATCCTCGTACGCGGTCGAAGTGAGCATCAGCACTCACCTTGCGCGGACGGGTCCCCCCATCTGAATGGGGAGGAAGTCATCATCGGGGGGAGCGTAACCCCACGCCGACGATCTGTCAGGTGCTTTCGGACGCCGAAGGATCAGGCCGGGCTCTGGGCCTCAGGTGGTCCCGTGACCGGGCCGCCCCCGGAGCCGGTCAGGTGCGGGGTGCCGTCGTCGTCGAGGAACTCGACGATCGCCAGGGCCAGCAGGGCCAGTACGGCGATCCAGATGGTGACGGCGGCCGTGGGGTAGTTCCAGACGAGCAGGATCGCGGCGGCGACGGCGACCACGGTCCAGATGAGCCAGGTCTTGGCCCGGTGAACCCACGCGCCGACCGCGCCCAGTTCGGCCCCGGACGCGATGCGCACGGCACCGATGCCGCCCCTCCAGGCGGCGAGGACCCGCGAGGCCGCCCGGCCGCTGCCGGTTAGCCAGGCCGCCAGCGCCACGATGATGCCGAGGGTGATCACGAGGCGTACCGACGTCCGCAGATAGCGCACCAGGGTGTCGAAGACCGACTCGGCGGCGGGCTGGGAGACGTTCGACGGCAGACCGTCCAGATAGATCTCCCGGAAGATCCACAGTGCGATGCCGAGGACCGCGGCCCCGGCCGCCACCAGGAGCGCCGCCGTGACGAGGGCGCGGCGTCTGCGGACGGCGAGGAGCACACCGCCCGCCGCCAGCAGCAGGGTCAGGACCGGCAGCCAGAACCCGACCACTTGGAGCAGCCGGTAGATCTTCTTGGTCTTGCCGATGGAGTCGGAGGTCAACACCGTGAAGTTGGTGTGCACCTGGGGGATCTTCGCGGCGATGCTGAGCCCCTGGTCGACAAGGGCCTGCTTGACCTTGTCGATGACGGGGGCGAGGTCGATGACGACGGCGTCGTTGGTGAGCTTCACCGCTCCGCCGCCCTTTCCGGTCAACGCCTTGTCGACCGAGGCATGGGCTGTTCGGTTCAGCTGGGTCCACAGGGTGGCGAACGCGTCGCTGCTGACGAACTTCAAGGCCACGGTGTGCACGAAATCGGTGAGGCCGCTGGTGATCGGACCGCTCAGCGGGCCGATCGCCTTGGTCAGTTCGGGCCGGTCGGCCGGGGCGGCGGATTCGAGCAGCGTCTTGACGTCGACGTGCTGCATCACCGCGTCGGTCACCCGTTTGGCGACGGCGTCCTGGACGTCCTTGTCGGAGGCGAGCGGCTCCATGGTGGCCACGTAACGGTCGGTGTTGCCGATCAGATCGCTCGACCAGGCCGCGACGGCGCTCAGTGGGGTGAGCAGGGCCGCGAGGAGGATCAGTACGACCGCGAAGGTCGACCGGACGCGGTGGTGTTCGACTCTCGGCGGACGCTTCTCCAGTTCGGCAACGCGGGCCCGCAGTTCGGCCAGCTCGCGCGCGTCCGCGCCGCCACCGGCACTGTTGGCCCCGGCGCCGTTGGCGCCGCCGCTCACGTCTCCGGTGCTCACGTCGTCTCCGGGTCGTCGTCGGTGCCCGCGGCACCGCGCGCGAGCAGACCCGCTCGCGTCCGGTCGGTCACGTCATCCATGGCGTGTCTCGCTCCACTCGGCGGAGGGTGCCGCGTCAGCGCGGCTGTCGGCTGTCGGGCCTGTACGTGGCCAGCGCCCAGATGACGAAGACGTCGATGGCCAGCAGGATGACCGACCAGATCGGCGCGTACGGCAGGAACATGAACTGGAAGAGCATGCTCAGCGAGGCCAGCACGATGCCGGTGACGCGGGCCCACGCGGCGTCCTTGAGGATCCCCCAGCCGGTGACGGCGGCGATCGCGCCGAGGATCAGCAGGATCCAGCCCCAGCCGGTGAGGTTGATCCGGTAGACGTAGTCGTTCACGCGCGTGTAGACGTCGTCCTTGGCGAGCGCGGAGATGCCCTGGAGGATGTTGAGCCCGCCGTTCACCAGCATGAGGACACCCGCGAAGGTGACTCCGCCCGCCGCCCAGCCACTGCTGCCGGAGGGCGGCGGTCCCATGCCTCCCGCGGCGGGAGCGGCTCCGGACCACTGGTCTCCCCACAGCGGCATGTCTCCGCCGCTGGGCTGGGATCCCGTGCCGCCACCGGGCGGGGGGCCCGGAGGCTTCGAAGAGTCCTGGCTCATGCTCGACCACCTCGCTGCGCTGTCGGCCGCCGGCCGTCCCCGTGCCGGAAGCACCGGAGAGTTCGAGCGTCCGCCCGCCACGCCTCCCCCGCCACGGGGGTTCCACTGATCGGGTGACGGTCTCGACGGCGGTCGGGGGCCGGGCCGCGCGGTGTCGACCCGACCCGACCCGACCCGGCCCGGCCCGGCACCGCACGAGGCAGAGACAGAGCCCGCCAAGCTACTCGGCGACAGCCGACGTCCCCTCCGCCTCCTCCTCGGCCTCCTGTTCCGCCTTCTGTTCCGCCTTCTGCTCCGCTACGAGATCCAGCGCGCGCCCCAGCGTGGTGAGCCGTTCGTCCAGGGTCGTGCCTGCGGGGTAGAAGCGGACGGTGTCGACTCCCGCGGCGCGCCAGACACGGAGCCGCTCGCGGACCATGTCCTCGGTGCCGATCAGGGTGGTGCCGAGGACCATCTCGTCGGTCACCAGCCCGGCGGCGCCGTCCCGGTCCCCGGCCTGCCACCGCTCATGGACCTCGGCCGCGATCTCCGCCCAGCCCTGCCTGCTGTAGGCGGCGTTGTAGAAGTTGGTGGTGGCGGAGCCCATTCCGCCGAGGCTGAAGGCGAGTTCCTTCTTCCGGCCCGCGACCATGGCACGCAGCGCGTCCTCGTCCTCCGCGAAGGCCACTTCGGCGCCCTGGCAGATGTCGAGGTCGGCACGGCCGCGGCCGGACGCGGCGAGGCCCGCGTCCAGGTGGTCGAAGTACGCCCCCTTGGCGCCCTCGGGCACGAAGCTGGTGCCCAGCCAGCCGTCGGCGATCTCGCCCGTCAGATGCAGCATCTTCGGCGAGAGCGTGGCGAGGTAGACGGGCAGGTCGTGCTCGGCCCGTATGGACATCCGCATGGGCCGCGCCTCGCCGCCCGGCAGCGGGATCGTGAACTCCCGTCCCTCGTAAGCGAGTTCCTCCCCGGCGACCGCCTGCCGGACGATCTCCACGGTTTCGCGCATCCGGGACAGCGGGCGCGCGAACGGCACTCCGTGCAGCCCCTCGATGACCTGGGGCCCGGACGGTCCGAGGCCGAGGAGGAAACGCCCTTCGGAGAGGTTGGAGAGCGTGATCGCCGCGCGGGCGATGGCCGCCGGGGTGCGGGTCCCGAGCTGGATGATCCCGGAGCCGAGCAGCAGCCGCTCGGTCCTCGCCGCCAAGTAGCCCAGCGGAGAAGGGGCTTCGGAGCCCCAGGCCTCCGCGACCCAGCAGATGTCCATCCCGAGCTTCTCGGCCTCGACCACGAAGTCGACGGTCTCCCGCCAGTCGCCCGTCGACGCCTCGATCGTCGTGGAGGTACGCATCACGCACCCGTCCCTTCCGCGCTCTCGGCCAGCTTCCTGATCGCCGCGACGGTGTCCGTCATGCTCCGTTCGAACTCCCGCAGCCGTACGAACACGATCTTCTGCTCCTTCTCCGGCATCCGGTCGATCGCGAAGGACAGCCCCGAACGGCCCGGCCCCATCCGCATCCACTGGGTCAGCTCCGTACCGTCGTCCACCTCTTCCAAGGCGAACCGCCATACGGCGCTGGGGTGTTCGGGGTCCGACACAGCCCAGGCGAAGGCCCGGCAGGGCTCGTACTCCACGACGTACGAGGTGGTCTCCCACTCCCCCAGCGACGCGTGCCTGCTGCGCCCCACGAAGCGGGCGCCGACGCGCGGCGCCGTCACGCCGTCGAGCCACTCGACCGACTGGAGCTCAGCGCTCAGGTCCGGCATCAGCCGGATGTCGGAGACGAGGTCCCACACCCGTCCCGGTGGAGCGTCGATCCGTGTCCGTACATCGACGGTCGGCTGGTCCGCGTAGCGGGCGCCCGTCCACTCCATGAGTCTCCGGCCTTCCTCTCGTCCCCCAGGACCTCACCCATCCCAGGGCCCTGACCTTGAGAGTTGCGTAGATAGACTGTCATGTCAAGGAAAACCGCTCCCGGTACGGGACCGGAAGCGGGGAGCAGAGAGAGCGCGGAGAGAGCCGGGAGGAAAGGGGAGACGAACGCGGAAGCCGCGGCGCGGTCAGGCGGTGAAACGCTTCTGGATGTCCGGCCGTTCGGCGAGGTGCGGCGGATAGCCGGGGCCGAGCCGCGGACGGGTGTCCTCGGCCGTCATCGGCTCACCGCAGTCGCCGCACACGACGGCGGCCTCGGCCTGATGCCCGCAGCGGTCGTGGTGGAAGACGACCGGCGGGCCCTGCTCACCGCTGAGCCAGCGGTTGCCCCAACTGTTCATGGCGGCCAGCACCCCGAAGAAGTCCCGGCCCATCTCGGTGAGCACGTAGTCGTAGCGCACCGGGTCCGTCTGATAGGCCCGCTTCTCCATGAGCCCCTCGTCGACCAGTCGCCGGAGCCGGTCGGTCAGGGTGTTGCGCGCGATGCCGAGCTCCTGCTGGAACGCGTCGAACCGCTTGATCCCGTAGAACGCCTCCCGCAGCACCAGGGGCGTCCACCAGTCGCCGAGAAGATCCATCGTGCGCGCGATGGAACAGGGCCAGTTCGCAAAAGAAGTCCGCCTCACACGCCCAGCATACGAAGGTCTCGGAAAAGGACCCGTCAGCTCGGAACGGATCGGGTGCCGTAGCTCGGCGGGGGCCGGTACCGTGGCGTCCATGAGCGCCGGGGGGAGCTTTCCGGAGCGGCCGTCCGAGGACGCGACCGCCGTGCGGTACGGGCAGCGGGAGATCACACCCTGCCTGATCACCACCGCGGTCACTTGGTCGATCGCCGCCGTCGGATTGTCGGCAGCGGCGCTGCTCGACCAGGACCTGACCCGGTGGCTCCTGGCCTCGGTCGGCGGCCTGTGCGCGCTGGGCGGCCTGTTCATGCTGATCGGGACGGCAGCCACGTCGAACGACAGATTCGTCTTCGACGCGACGGGCTGGTGGTGGTTCAGCATGGACGGGGACGCTCTACTGCCCTGGGATTCGCTGGCCGGGGTGTGCATCTACTCCACTGGTGACGCGGCCGGCGACCACGACACCGCGACACTCGAACTCTTCCCCCGGGGGGACTTCGACCGCGACCACCCCTTGCTGTGGCGCCACGTACGAGACGCCGACCCGCCCGCCGACGGTCTCCCGAGGCTGCGCTATCGCATCGAACTCACCCGGATGATCAACGTGACCACGGACGTCGATCAGGCCTGCTCCCGCTGGGTCCCGCCAGACCTCTGGCACGGCACCACCTGGCAGCCCAAGGGCTACAAGGGCCGCCCCGACCGCACCGGCCACCGACGCAGACTGCGGGCACGGGCACAAAACCCGCTCCGGACGGAGGATGCGACGCCCCCGTCCCCACCTCACGACGACGTACCGCCCGTCTCCCCGCACGATCAGCCCGCTCCCGGCGGCCCGTAGCGTCCGCAACGCCTCGGCGAACCTCCGGCATGGCTCCTGGCCGCGGCCGGTAACAACCTGTCGCTGCGGCACACGGCCGTCTCCCCTTCGAGCCGTCGATCGGTGATCCTTACGAAAGCGTGGGGCGGGATCAGCTAAACCGCCCTGGGTGAGCACCAGTTGTGCCGTCTTGACGGGATGCCAACTGGTGTCACGACATGCCCCAGGGATAGCGTTGGTTCGCTTCAGCAACCCCCACCTCAACAGGAGTCCCGAGTGAACCGCCCCGCCAGGCTCGCCGTAGCCGTGCTCACCGTATCCGCGGCCCTGCTGTTGACCGCCTGTGGTTCGGGAGGGGACGACGGCTCGTCCTCGGACAAAATCAAAGGGGCGGACGCCGGCGGCGGGAAGGCCTCGGCCGGCGCGAGCGCTTCCGCTCCGGCCTCGCAGGACCCAGCCACCCGGCCGAAAATCACGCTCTCCAAGGAGTTCCAGGCGAACTTCGAAGGATGGACGAACAGTGATCCGAAGCTCCAGGCGATCCTGAACGACGGCCGGGAGGAACTGAGGTCGGAGTACTCCGCGGTCATCGAGGCGGATCTGAACTCCGACGCCGTGGCGTTCTACAACTCGGATGCCACCCTGGTCACAGCCCGCAAGTGGATCAAGCAGTTTGTCGATGACGACGAGAGTCTGATCGGCAGCGTCACCGCCTTCGCCCCCCAGGTCCACATCAACGACACCGGCTCGGGCGTGCTCTTCTACTGCGTCGACGAACGTAAGGCGTCCACGAAGAACCGCAAGACCGCGAAGATCACCACCACCGCTGACAAGCCCGAGAACGTACTCCAGTACCGCAATAAGCTGGACAAGAACCCCCAAGGCGTCTGGAAGACCACGTCCTCGACGGTGGTTCCGGGAGCCTGCCGCTGATGAGCTTCGCAGCGAAGACGTGCACGCTGTTGGCCACGTCGGTCTACGCGGTGGTCCTCTCCTCCACGGCGGCTTACGGAGCCATCGGAGATCAGGACAACAAGCCCCCTTCATCGACACCTTCAGGCGGCGCATCCGGCAACACGCTGCGAGCCAAGGCCACCGCCACCCGGATCAAGGTCACCCAATTGAGCGGTGGCACCTCGGGGACCTCACCCAAGACGCTCGCTCCTGCGGATCCCAACTGGCGGCCCCCTGCCTGCTGGTACGAACCCGTGGCCACGCCGCAGGCGCTCAAGGCAGCAGTGGACAGCCTCAAGAAGAACCCCAACAGGGACCTGGTACCCGTCACGCCCACGCTGAGTTGGGGCGAGGACCTGATGGTGGACCACTACGAGAAGGGCAAAGCGGAGAACGGCAGCGGGGACGGCTACGAGAACTACAACCTCGGCAAGGACGGCATGTTCTGGCGCGGGGTCATCAACCAGGACAGGGCGAACGATCCCGAGTCCTACGACTGCGAGGACACGCTGTTCTGGCAGAACGCCAGGACACTCCCCGCCAACAAGCACGCTCCCACCCCTGACGTGCTCGCCGCCTACGTCTACAACAAGATCAAGGTTCCCGAGACCGAGATCGAACTGAAGCCGGCCACCAAGTCCACGGTCAACGTCCCGACCTGGGTGTGGCTGGACAAGGGCACCTTCAAGGAGGTCAAGGTGCGCGCCGAGTTGGCAGCCGCGGGGGTGTGGGCGGAGACGACGGCCAAGCCGGTCGCCCTCCACCTGAACCCGGGCACGGGCGACGCCGAGACCTCCCCCGCCTCCGGTGACTGCGCGATCAACGACGACGGATCCATCGGCACCCCGTACGCCAAGGGCGACGCCGGCAGGACCCCGCCGTGCGGCATCACCTACCTGCGTGCCACGGACGGGAAGCCGTACCGGCTGAGCGCGTCCATCACCTGGCGGATCTCCTGGCAGGGCAGCGGTGGCGCGAAGGGAGACCTGCCGGACGGCACGTTCGAGACCACCCAGGACATGAACGTCCAGGAGATCCAGTCCATCAACCGCTAGAGCAGACGCACGGGGGAATCATGGGTGACATTCGCATCGACTTCGACGCTTCAAGGAGACCGTGATTAGGAAGTCCCGCACGACTGAGCCGGGCAGCGGAAGCAGGACCACCTCCGCGGGACTCGCCGCCGGTGTGGCCCTTCCTTCCGCGGCCGCAGGCCCGGAGCCCGCGGCCTCAGCCGGACTTCTTCACCGGCTCCAGAATCGCCACACACTCCACGTGGTGCGTCATCGGGAACAGGTCGAACGCCCGCAGCGTCCGCACCTTGTAGCCGCCGTCGCGGAAGTACGCCAGGTCACGGGCCAGCGCCGCCGGGTCGCAGGCCACGTAGGCGATCTTCCGTGCCCCCAGCGACGACAGGTGTTCGACCGTCTTCTTGCCGGCGCCCGCCCGGGGCGGGTCGAGGACGATGATGTCGACCTCGGTGATGCCGGTGCGCGGGAGGACCGCCTCGACCTTGCCCTGTTCGATACGGACGCGCTCGAAGCCGGCGAGGTTGTGCCGGGCGTCCTCCACCGCGCGCTTGCCCGACTCGATGCCGAGGACCGCGCCCTGGTCGCCCAGGCGGTCCGCGAGGGCGCCCGCGAAGAGGCCGACGCCGCAGTAGAGGTCCAGGGCCATGTCGCCCTTGCGGGGCAGCAGGCCCTGCATGACGGCCTTGACAAGGGTGTCGGCGGCCATCGGGTGGACCTGCCAGAAGCCGCCGCTGCCGACCCGGTGGGTGCGGCCGTCGGCGCGCTCGCGCACGAAGGCGCGGCCGTGGACGCGGTGGATGCCGCCGTCCTGTTCGGCGACCCGCATCACGGAGACCGGCTTGTCGAGTTCGACGAGGGGGAGGCGGGCGCCGGGGCGCGGTTCCAGGATCACCATGCGGTCCTGGGAGCCGGTCGCGGCGATCGCCTCGACGGCCTCCATCCCGGACCAGTCGCGCTCCTCGATGCCGAGTTCGGTGACACCCGGGGCGGCGATCATGCAGCGCTCGATGGGCTCGACCTCGTGCGAGCGGTGGCGGCGCAGTCCGGCGTTGCCGTCGGGGTCGACGGCGTACTGGACGCGGGTGCGCCACTGCGGCACCTCGCCCGCGGGCAGCTTGTCGCCCTCGGCGGGCATCACCGTGCCGTCCCAGCCGGCCTCCTCGGGCGTGAGGCCCGCGAGGCGCTGCAACTGCTCGGCGATGACCTCGCCCTTGAGACGGCGCTGAGCGCCCGGCTTGGCGTGCTGCCAGTCGCAGCCGCCGCAGCGGCCGGGACCCGCGTACGGGCAGGGCGCCTCGACGCGGTCCTTGGAGGCGTCGATGATCTGGACGGCGTCGGCGCGCAGGAACCGCGCGCCCTCCTCGCCCTCGGTCACCCGGGCGAGGACCCGCTCACCGGGCAGGGCGTGCCGGACGAACAGGACCTGGCCCTCGTCCGTACGGGCGATGCAGTGCCCGCCGTGCGCCACGGGGCCGATCTCGACCTCGTACTCGTCCCCCACCAGCGACTTCTTCGGTTCTGCCTGCATGGTGGGGTGACTCCAGATGAGAGGGGGAAACGGCCGGACAACACGGCCGGACAACAGCCGTCCAGTCTACGTGCTCACGGCACCGCTTCCCGCCTCGTCCGTGAGCTCGCGGCACCGCTTCCCGCCCCGTCCGTGAGCTCGCGACGCGCTTCCCGCCCCCGTCAGCTCTTCTGCGTGGGCTCCTTGGGCCGCACCTGGGCCGGGCCCCGGCGCACCGCGCCCGGAGCGTTCCAGTCCTGGCGCTTGCGTGCGCGCAGCTTGGCGGCCTCGGACGACTCGAGCTGGTAGGGCACGGAGGTGACCATGACGCCCGGCGTGAAGAGCAGGCGGCCCTTGAGTCGCAGGGCGCTCTGGTTGTGCAGCAGGTGCTCGTACCAGTGGCCGACCACGTACTCGGGGATGATCACGGAGACCGCGTCGCGCGGCGACTCCTTGCGCAGGCCCTTCACGTACTCGATGACCGGACGGGTGATCTCGCGGTAGGGCGAGTCGAGGACCTTCAGCGGTACGTCGATGCCGCGCCGCTCCCACTCGTCGCGCAGGGTCTTGGTCTCGGCCGGGTCGACGTTGACGCTGAGCGCTTCGAGGGTGTCGGAGCGCAGCAGCTTGGCGTAGGCGAGGGCGCGCAGCGCCGGCCGGTGGATCTTGGAGACCAGGACGACGGAGTGGACGCGGGAGGGGCGGACGCTGTCGTCGGACGGGCCCTCGGGCGCGGCGAGCTCCTCGGCGACGCGGTCGTAGTGCTTACGGATCGCGGTCATCGTCGCGTAGAAGATCACCATGCCGAGCAGGGCGACCCAGGCGCCGTGCGTGAACTTGGTGACGAGGACGACGACCAGGACCAGCCCGGTGAAGAAGGCACCAAAGGCGTTGATCGCGCGGGAGCGGATCATGTGGGTGCGCTTGGCCGGGTCGGTCTCACTGGCCAGATGGCGGTTCCAGTGGCGGACCATGCCGGTCTGACTGAGAGTGAAGGAGACGAACACACCGACGATGTAGAGCTGGATCAGGCGCGTCGAGTCGGCCCCGTAGATGATGACGAGCATGCTCGCGGCGCCGGCCAGAAGGACGATGCCGTTCGAGAAGGCGAGGCGGTCGCCGCGGGTGTGGAGCTGGCGCGGCAGGTAGCGGTCCTGGGCGAGGATCGAACCGAGCAGCGGGAAGCCGTTGTACGCGGTGTTCGCGGCCAGGAACAGGACGAGGGCGGTGGCGGCGGCCAGCAGGATGAACAGGAAGCTGCCCTTGCCGAACACGGCTTCGGCGACCTGGGAGATCACCGGGTTCTGGACGTAGCCGGCGCCGACCGCCACGCCGTTGTGGATCAGGTCCGTGGCGGGGTTCTCGGCCATGCGCACCTTGGTGGTCATGGCCAGGGCGATGATGCCGCAGAACATGGTGACGGCGAGCAGACCCATCGCCGCCAGCGTGGTCGCGGCGTTCTTCGACTTCGGCTTGCGGAACGCGGGGACGCCGTTGGAGATCGCCTCGACGCCGGTGAGCGCCGCACAGCCGGACGAGAAGGCGCGCAGCAGCAGGAACACGAGGGCGAAGCCCGCGAGCCCCTGGTGCTCGGCCTTGATGTGGTAGTCGGCGGTCGGCGCGTGCATGGTGTCGCCGAGCACGAGCCCGCGGAAGGCACCCCAGGCGATCATGATGAAGACGCCGGCGACGAAGACGTACGTCGGGATCGCGAAGAGCTTTCCGGACTCCTTGACCCCGCGCAGGTTCATCAGCGTGAGCAGCACGATGACGGCGACCGCGCAGAAGACCTTGTGCTCCACCACGAACGGCACCGCCGAGCCGAGGTTCTCGATGCCGGAGGCGATGGAGACGGCGACGGTCAGGACGTAGTCGACGAGCAGCGCGCTGGCGACGGTGAGACCGGCCCGCGGGCCGAGGTTGGTGGTGGCGACCTCGTAGTCACCGCCTCCGCTCGGGTAGGCGTGCACGTTCTGGCGGTAGGAGGCGACCACCGTGAACATCAGCACGACGACCGCGACCGCGATCCAGGGGCTGAAGTGGTAGGCCGACACGCCCGCGATGGAAAGGACCAGCAGGACTTCCCCGGGGGCGTACGCCACGGAGGAGAGCGGGTCGGATGCGAAGACGGGGAGGGCGATGCGCTTCGGCAGAAGCGTTTCCCCCAGCCGGTCGCTGCGCAGTGCACGCCCGATGAGGATCCGCTTGGGCACGTCGGTCAGTTTGGACACAACAGGGAATCGTAAGGGTTCGAACTGGCTGTCGCCCACCCGCCGTCCCACTTCGGCACGTCATCTGCTCTCCGGGTGAAAACAGGGTGGCTCCGGCTGCGGATTCCGCAGCACCGGAGATCCACGTGTCTATATGACAAAACCCCGTTCCCGACCGCCCTGGAGGACCCATGCATGTGACCGCTGAGCTCATCGGCGCGACCGTGGCGCTGGTCGGCCTCGGAATCCTCACCCTCGCGAGTGTTCGGAGCATCACACGACGCTGAACCCCCCGCGTCGGCCGTCGTTCACGTCCGTCCCCCGAACGCTCCGCGAAAAAGGCACAGGCGAACCTGCGCAACGAAGCCCCTGGTCGACCGCGCGTGTGTAGCTTGGGCGGCGGTCTGAGACCCTGTTTAGCCTGAGCCGTAACCATTCATGCGGAAGGACGGTCGTGCACATCGTCATCATGGGCTGCGGAAGAGTTGGTTCCGCTCTTGCCCAGAACCTGGAGCAACAGGGGCACACGGTCGCCGTGATCGACCAGGACCCCACCGCCTTCCGGCGGCTGGGCTCCGGGTTCGGCGGCCGTCGTGTCACCGGAGTCGGCTTCGACCAGGACACCCTTCGCGAGGCGGGCATCGAGGAGGCCGGCGCCTTCGCGGCGGTCTCCAGCGGTGACAACTCGAACATCATCGCCGCCCGGGTGGCCCGCGAGATGTTCGGCATCGAGAACGTCGCCGCGCGCATCTACGACCCGCGTCGCGCCGAGGTCTACCAGCGCCTCGGCATCCCGACCGTCGCCACCGTCCGCTGGACGGCCGACCAGATGCTCCGCCGGCTGCTGCCCTCGGGTGCCGAGCCGCTGTGGCGCGACCCCACCGGAGGTGTGCAGCTCGCCGAGGTGCACACCTCCGTCGCATGGGTGGGCCACAAGATCAGCCGCCTCCAGGACGAGACGGGCGTACGCGTCGCGTTCCTCACCCGGCTGGGCGAGGCGGTCCTGCCCAGCTCGCAGACGGTGCTGCAGGAGGGCGACCTGGTGCACGTGATGATGCGCACCGACGAGGTGGACAAGGTCGAGGCGGCGTTCGCCAAGGGCCCTGAGGAAGAGGCGGGGCACTGATGAGAGTCGCCATTGCCGGTGCCGGCGCCGTGGGCCGCTCGATCGCGGGCGAGCTGCTGGAGAACGGCCACGAGATCCTGCTGATCGACAAGGCGCCGACCGCCATCTCGGTCGAGCGCGTCCCGCAGGCGGAGTGGCTGCTCGCCGACGCCTGCGAGATCACCTCCCTGGACGAGGCGGCGCTCCAGCGCTGCAACGTGGTCATCGCGGCCACCGGGGACGACAAGGTCAACCTCGTCGTCTCGCTGCTCGCGAAGACCGAGTACGGCGTCCCGCGCGTCGTCGCCCGGGTGAACAACCCCAAGAACGAGTGGCTGTTCAACGAGTCCTGGGGCGTGGACGTCGCCGTCTCCACCCCGCGTCTGATGTCGGCGCTCGTGGAGGAGGCGGTGAGCGTCGGCGACCTCGTGCGGCTGCTCCGTTTCAGCCACGGCGACGCCAACCTCGTCGAGCTGACCCTGCCGCCGGAGTCCGCCCTCGCCGGCACGACCGTCGGCGACGTCGCGTGGCCGGAGGACACCTCGCTGGTGACCATCATCCGCGGCACCCGCGTCCTGACCCCCTCCCGGGAGGACTCCCTGGAGGCGGGCGACGAACTCCTCTTCGTGGCCGCCCAGGCCCGTGAGGAACAGCTCGAGGACCTGCTGTCGGTGCGCCGCGACACCAGCACGACGAAGTAGCCGTTCCGTCCCGTCGGCGGTACGACATCCGCCGGCGGGAAGAGGTCTCGCGCGGTGGTACGACGAAGGG